>JBGTMK010000822.1:0-6225 GCA_041743605.1 Nostoc sp. | reverse complement strand
CTGTAAAACAAATTGACCGTCGAACTAAAATTTCCGGCGCACAATGGAATGTTGAGAATGTTCCTCAAGTTCTTGCTCACCGTTGTGCCTATCTTAATGGATTAATCTTTGCTCGCTAAATAAAAACTGGGATGCTCCCATCGCAGCAAGGGTCAGTTTCATTTCCTCCGTCACCTGTAATCCTCTACAGCCAATAAATTGCTTTTCTGCTAAGAAAACTTGAATATGCCCCTGAAGTCGCCTGATTTCATCGGGAGAAAGGCAGAGAAAGATGGGAAGATTATTCTCAATAATGGCATTCCAAAGTGGAGGAAAAGGACGATTTTTCAGACGGTTTCTTCGCTTCTTGACTAGGATAGGATTGACTAAAATCCCAGTGATGATCAGCCCAATAATCAGAAAGACAACTATTGTTTTAATCATTTGCTTTTGAGCAGTTTATATATTTAAGTCATCGGTCAACGGAGGCGAGGCGATAAGAATTTATAAAAACTATATTTACTGGTGATCTCACTGCTATTGGATCAGAATTATACAAGATTGAACTTTAGTGGCAAGGGTTTTTTGCAGCCCTTGTTCAACTTTGACAATCAGTTTATCAAAAGCCTCTTGATTTGCTGTCAATTGTTCTTGAAAAACTTTCTCTAACTCCGGCTTGATTTGCTCACACATATCCTCAATTTTTTTGTCATTCAAAAAACTCGAGCGAATCCAACTAGGAACATCCACATTTGTCTTGATTACTTCTTGAACACTCTTACGATTTAGCTCCATTCCTGCCGCCATAACCGAAGCCCCATATACTAGTGCAATAGGCCAGGTTAAATGCCCAGTTAGTATTAGAGTAATGATGCTAGCCACAGCGCCACCACCAATTACTACATTGACAATAAACGCTACTGTTTCAGCCAGGATAGCATCTCCAATTCGTAGCTCTGGGTTAACAAAATTTGGATCAATACTATCCTCGAATCTTAAGCTGCTTCTAGGTATCTGAAACTTTCGACATATTGGATCGGTTTGTGCGGCTAAATCTGGTTGGATTTTATTGCTAAACCAAGAAGCACATTGATGATTAATTATCTGCACAGCAATATCGCTTTTGAGCCACTGTTCTGCTCGACTGAACAAAGATGTTTCCAAATCTGCTAAAGTCCGTATTTTGTTTTTTTGCCAATCTTTTAAACCTGGTTTAACTGCGTTGACAATCAAGCCATCTGTCAAGGGCTTAGTTAGTGATTCGATTAACTCCGGGATATGCTTTTCAATCAAACCTTTAAGCTTATTTGAGGTAAATAGTTTGTTGACTTCTTGTTTAAAAGCAGCAGCACGCAAATCCCATCGTCCTACTCGTGCTAAACCCAGTGCAATGCAGCGTTCCGGTTCTGGATCAGGGCGAAGCAGCGTTTCTGGTTCGGGAAACATTTCCTGACAAAGAACGTGCGTAAACTTCATGCGAGATGCACCGCCAGTCATTAGTAAAAGTTTCGGCACGATTCCAAGTTTTTCTAGCTTTTCTTTCGCCTCGGTTAAAGAGTTGCGAAATGATTTAATCCAACTATTAAGCTCCAGTTCCGATAAGGGCTGGTTTAAAATTTCCTCCATCATCAATTTATTGACTTGGGGAATAAAATAAATCTGTTCGTTGATCGACTCGAAGCCACGCGCAAAGGATTCAGGATCGCTGTATAGCTGTTCATTAGAAAAGTAATCTTCTTTAGCTTTGCGACAAGCAAGTTCACAACGAGCTTGGTGATGGGGATATTCCTGAAATACTTTTTCGAGTAATGCTTTTTGCTCGTGCTTGGCGAGAGTCCGGGCAAAAATAGCTTTGTCAATTAGGGATGCACCTAAAGTATTACTCCCGAAATCGATGGGTATCTCTTCTAAGCTCTTAACCAGAGTAAAATCTGTGGTTGAAGAACCAATATCGACAATTAGCACAGAGCCAACAAGTTTGTCATACTCCAACTTCCCGGCTTCCTTGGCTTGCATGAAAGCAGCCCGCGATTCAGGTACAACATTTAGTTGGGGAATGCCAGCTTCTTGAAGTAGCTTTTGGTATTCGGTGCGATCGCTAACTGTCCATCCTGAAGGGCAACCAATGTAAAAATAGCTACCTTCACCACCTTCAAGTTGTTTACTTTCTTTCAAAAGGCGGTAGTAGGTTGCGACAAAAGTGCTAATTGTTTCCCGATATTTGGGATCATTATTGGGTTTTTGCTTGAAAGAAATTGTCAGTTGGGTAACGCCAGCTTGAATTAATGCCTGTTCGCCGACAAGATAACCGAGTTTGGGATGCCAACCAAGGGCTGTGATTTGGTTCTTTTTGTTATTAATCTCCAGCATTTGGGGGGGATCGATGCTTTCCACGATCGCTTTAGCTACAGCCGTCTCACCGTGTCCCAAATCAAAACCGATTGTTTCTAAAATTTCCATACCCTTATTGTCTATTATTCTCTAGAAGAGGAATATGCTGGCTCAATTACCCTACCGCGTCTAATTAAGCGATCGCCTTTCAACAAAGCCGGAGTTAGAGTCACGTGATCCTTGGTATCAGGGTCGATACTTGGCTCAAAGTCAAAATACTCGCGATCGCTATTTGCTCGGTAAATTTGAGCGTTAATTCCCTGAGACATTAAAATCTGTGGCAGAAGTTTCGCCAGTTCATGAGCCATTTGGGGTTTATCAAGTTTGGATGCGCCCATTAGTCTTTGGAGAAAATTCAATAACTCTGGCAATTCTTCTATTGCTAGATCGCCTTCATGTTTATTTGATTCTTCTACTCTAGCCACTGCTAGGTCAATAGTGTTGAGAGCATCGCCAAGATGATCTAGAAATACTTTGCTATCAACCCTAAGAATCGGTTGAGGTAATTCCAATAGTCCTTCAGATATAGAATTATTTTGCTGATTCTTTAATTCAAGTTGAAGTACAATTTCTAATCCTATAAGTAGAGAGGTTAATAAAATAGCCATCCACGCACCTGGGGTAGTTTTAGTTAAGGAAAACAACGAACCTAAGATGCCTATATAAATTAGCCCCTGTAGCAGTTTCAGAATTAATCTGCTGCTAAACAACTTTGTACTTGGGTTAGTAATTTGTCTTTGTTCTGTTGGAGCAACTTGAAGGTAGTTAGCCGTAGCAAGAGTTGCGATAGAGTGCCGCAACGTATCCAGAAAAAAGGAAGCCAGACGAACTTGAGCCAAATTAAGCTTTTCGATGTAAATTCTTTCGAGATTATCAAGTCGGTTTTGAACCAGTTTCACGATCTGCTCAACGCTGGTTGTATTATCAATATCTGTCTGGAGTTGGTTGCGTTCTTCGCTAAAAAGTGAGGTTATTGTTTTCATTCTGTTGGCTAAGACTTTAGAGATCATTTATCGAACAGAATTCAGGAGTCAGGAGTCAGAATGGGCTAAACGCCCCGCTACCGCTAACGGAATGAATTTTGACGGCTTTGCTATTATCTACCATGTTATGAGCGGCGCGTTAGGTAGTTGTATTATCTTTGTCGTGACAAATCATATCGCAATATGCCCTAACACACCCTACAAAAATTTTATTTTTACTTTATAAATAACTTCTTAACATTCCCAGTTAGACAGCAAATGCGATGGACACCTTTGAGTATCCATCGCATCTGAGGGTTCGTAGTAAGTATTTTAGCGTTGAAAAAATAAGGATTAAAGTCCTGACTACGAACTTATCAATTTAAACTTGACCGAGTACTAATAGAACCTGCTTTTGTATGGGTTTTTGACAAATAAATCCAATTCACGTCTCGCCCGCCCAGTAAGTAAAGGCGGGCAAGATGCCCACCTCACAAGATTAGGTAATTTATTTGTTGGAAGTCCCTAAAATACTTTGCGTTCTTCCAAATGAGTTGTAATCTCCTGTCGAGTTCGCCAAATTGGACGCAATTTTTGGCGCACAAAAAATTGCAGTTGATCCACAATATGGGGTGAATTAGGTTGAGTGGCATTACCATAACTGGTGAGAGCCATTGCTTTGACTGGTTGAGAGAACTCAACAGCAGCAACATAAGAATCACCACCGACTGCTTGAAAGTGCCCATCATCAGTTGGAGCAAAATTGACTACGCGGAAAATGCCTTTATCTCCATCACCGCCATTAGCAGGTAAGTCTAAATTACCATATCGCAACTGGAAGACATCTCCCCAAGCTACATCTATTGTTCCATAAGCTTTTTCTACTTTTTGGGCTGCATCTGTCAATGCTTTGACTGCACTTTTAGGATCAGCCAAGCCGTCGGGTGTTGTGCGGGGAGATTTTTCATCCCAAGGAGTACTAAACACCGTGTCTAAGTCTAGATTGTCAACCCAAAAGCTAAACAGTACTGCACCCCGACTATTAGCATCAGCTTTTTGATCCCATTTAGCTAAGACATCGGCGGCGCGACGTGTTAATGCATCGCCTTGCTGTTGTGCAGCCGGAATCAAATCATCTAAAATCCGTTCTGCCAGTTCCATCTGTGTCGAATGCTTATAGGCAATCATTTCCTCAAAGGAGATACTTTCGTCTTCAGCTAACATCTTTGCAGATCGCTGCGCTCGGAAATACATTGGCCCCCGTGGTGCCATGTAGGATGGATAATCTTCTGCTTTGATAGCAGCTGGAAAAGTTGTAGTCCAAGGTGGATCATTGGCATTTTGTAGCCAACCACTCTGAGGATCAATTACTTTCGGTAAATCTTGGTAAGGGTGAATTTTATTCCACAAAGTTTTAGATGTATTGCCGGGGATGATGCCTTGCCAGTATTCAAAGTCTCCTTCTTTCCGTACTGGAACTAGACCGTTGAATAGATGCATAATATGCCCTTCCCGATCGGCATACATAACGGTAAACATGGGGAGTTGCAAGCGTTGCAATGCTTTCTGAAATTCGGTGAGATTTTTAGATATTGCCATATCCCACCATTGTTGTAATACGTTTGGTCGATCTTGACCAACGACTCGCAGTGCTATAGATTTACCATCTTTACGGGTAATTATTGGCCCGTGAACCGAACTTTTGACTGAAAACTTTTGCTCACTTACCAAGCCATTTTTTTGTTTTACTTTTAGTAAAAAGTTTGTTGTTTGAAAGGGGCGAACTTTGCCATCAAAAAGGTAGCCATCGTTTTGCAATTGCAGTTCATATGCATCCCAACCATCGTGAGTATTAACGGTGTGAGTCCAACCTAAATTGTCATTGAAGGCGATCGCTAATACGGGAATCCCCACCAGTGTTGCTCCATAGGCATCAATACCTGGGGCAGTAATTTGTGCCTCGTACCACAAAAACAAGTCTCCCCAAGGTAAGTGAGGATTAGCCAGCAGCATCGCCTTACCACTAGCAGATCGTTTCGGTGCGATCGCCCAACCATTAGAACCTGGAGCACTCTCTGTGGGGCTGATATCTGCAATCCTTCCCGGATCAACCACAAAAGTAAAAAGTAGTACTCTTTGCAGGTGATTTAGTACATCTTCCGGCGTCACAGGTAACACTACTTTTACTTCATCATCAATTAAATCGGGATGCTCTTTGGCATAGACATTAATCCCATTAGCAAAGCCACTTAGGTAACTACGAAAAGCAGAACTCTGGGCTTTATACCAAGCTTTACCACGTTTGGGTACACCCATTGTCAGTACCCATTTGTCTGAGTCTAGATAGTCCTCTCCCCAATATTCAGCAGCCCGTCCTCGTGCTTGGCCGTAGAGGCGTAATAGTAAGTTTCCGTGACTTTGCATCTGCGCCCAACCAAATGCCTGAAAAGCACTCTGGGCGTCCTTACCGTAAATATGGGGTATGCCGTATGTATCCCAAAGGATCTCTGTATTTCTGGGTGCAGAACTGATACTTTGGCTACTCACCACCAAAGTAAATATGATACTAAGTAGAAAAGGTAAAAATCTCCTTAATTCTTTCTGCCAGCCGAAAGGACTATGAAGCTTAGTTTTAGCCACAAAAAACATTTTAGTAAGTGTCTGACTAACCGTTGCTGTTTTATTGCAATTATTTTGCAATAAAAATCAGAATAAGGTAAAACTTGCATCAAGTCTATAGGATGGCTAATTGCAATATTTTATCAAAATAGAATTCAGCATCTTGCAGAAATGGCTCTCAGTCTAGCAAATAATCTAAAATGACACTGGTATCAATCATAACTCTCACTATTACAGCTAGGATATTAGGACTTACGCACTGTACAACTTAATC
>JBGTMK010000821.1:0-4465 GCA_041743605.1 Nostoc sp. | reverse complement strand
CTAGAACGCCATTCTCACGAATCACGGGAAGTACAGATAGCTTTTGTTGTTCGAGTAGCTGCATGACTTCTAGCAGAGGTTGATCGGATTGAACTGTGGTAGATTCAGTGATTGGTCGCATGACTTCTTTGACTTGAGTTTCTGACCACATTCCTGTTGGGATGCTTCGTAAATTATCAACTGTGATCGCACCTACTAATTGTCCATCATCATTAGTCACTAAGAATCGATGCCAGTTTTGCCCACTGATGACTCGCTCATCGGCAAATTCTCTTAAGCTAAGACTACCAGATACAATCGGGCTGTCATTAGTTACAGCATCTTCGGCTGTCAAACCTGTGAGTTTTTCTTGCACTCTGGCAAATTGAGCCGCATTACCAGCATTTTGCAACAAGAAGAAGCCAATTAACAAATTCCAGATGTTACCGAAGTTGCCAAACAATAGTAGGGGAACTATACCTGAAAGAATTGCTACCCAACCAAAGATTTGCCCAACTCGACTAGCAAAGGTGACACCTTTATAAGGATTACCTGTAATTTTCCAAACGATGGCTTTCAGTATATTTCCGCCATCTAAAGGTAAGCCAGGAATCAGGTTAAATAGAGCCAATGCCAAGTTAACAGAAGCTAGAACACCAAGAATTGCAGCTAACGGCCCTGATGCAGTAGTAGTAACACCAATCGCTGTAACGATACCGCACAATAGTAAACTTACTAAAGGCCCTGCGATCGCAACCCAAAAAGCTTCACCTGGGGTTTTCGACTCTTTTTCTAAACTCGCCAAACCGCCAAATATAAACAGTGTGATGGATTTGACATCAATCCCCTGACGAATAGCAACGAAACTGTGGCCTAATTCATGGGCGACGACAGAGGCAAATAACATCAACGCTGTCATCAATCCTAGTAGCAAAGCTAATCCCGCAGATAATTGGGGAAATTGTGCCGCCAGTCCACCGCTATAACTCCAGGTTACTAAACCCAGAACTAAAAACCAGGACGGATGGATATAGAAGGGAATTCCGAAGAGATTGCCAACGCGAATTGTGCCATTCATGTCGTTCACCTTTGATTTCAGCTTTGAGAAGTTCGTTTTCGTCCTTCTCGATGTCTCTAGTGTAACGAAAGGTTAAGAGATTTTAATCTTCGTGACGGTAGTGGTGTCCGTCTGTAAAGGTGCGGTTATTGGCATGGCTTTGGGTATTTCCCAATACTTTGTAAAATTATCGAACAGAATTCAGGAGTCAGGAGTCAGAATGGGCTAAACCTTAGCTATCCGCTAACAGCAATGTTTTCTGTATGGTTGCATCAATACCGCAAAACCAATGCAATTCGCTGATGAATGGATAGTGCTTCATCGTCCACAATTGCAATGTTTCCTCCCTTAGCCAAGACAACTTCTATAATTTCATCGACGGCATCATCCATCACCTCTGTACCACCTGGTTGATCCACTAACTCAAACCTGCCGTCTTCAGTCAAGATTGCTGGTACATGGTAGTTTTTTTCAACCAAAAGCAATTTCCCTCGACCTTCATGTGCTAATCGCCACGTTTCCCCAATCGTAGAAACTACACTTTGAGTACCCATCGCGTCATCTAATGCCTGGAGTGCATCAGCCTGTTGCGCCTCTCGAACGGACTGCATGATTGCCCACACTTGAGGGGTCAGTTCATGAATCGTCGCTTTGTCAAAATTGCCACTCAGGCTTCCTGCGTAGGTGTAGCCCGTCGTAGACATCGCTTGAGTATCTTGTGAAACCTCCTGGAAGAAAGATACTTGCCGATCAACACCTCCCACAACCAATGGTAGTGACTCATTTGGATTCTGATAGAGCTTCAATAAAATGTCTACCTGCTGAAAAAATCTGCGATGCCTGTCGTCTCGATAGCTAGAGTCAGCGTCAGATGGAAGCGGAGCCGTGGCTTTGGGCCCTGTCATTTGCATTGGGAAGTTTTCATCATGAACTTCCTCAAGGGTTTCTCCTGTTCCAGCTAATAAGCGCGTGGATGCCTGACTTAACAGCAAAACCCAATAGCGTAGCGCTCGATGCGTTCCATAGACCAAATCTCGTGTCGCGAAGGTTTGATCAATTACAACCCTCGCGGGTACAGGAAAGGGCAGGTAATAAAGCTTGGCAAAGTCATGGCTGATGTATAGCGCCAACCCATCCAGCGTGTGGCGATAGTCAATTTCGCTCACCAGGGTTTCGAGCCGCTTCAACAACGGTTCCAACTCGCGGTTAGTAAATTCTGTGGCAAGCCGCTTTGTTGCCTCATCTACCAGATTTTTCACCCGAATCGGATCTTGTTTATTATCAGGTGATGTCCGATGAGTCGGTAACAGGATGGAAAGCGCCGGAACATTGCTCAAAAATTGCAACTGCTTAAGAGCCTGACGAGTAATCATGGATATCTCTTATGGATTTTTAGTGGTGATTAAGCTGTTTCCAATGTTAAAGACAGAACCACTCGTAATTCCTCTACCCAAAAAAGGAAATTGCATCCGCAGTTTTAGCCCCTAGCTGTCTAATTGGTAAGTAAGTGGGCAAGAATAAATCAAATTATATTAAGTAATATAAAATTCAATTGAATTAGCTCGTAGTAAGGGCTTTAGCCCTTAAGAGAGGACTAAAGTCCCCACTACAAACCTTTAATTATTTACGCCCACTTACTTATGTAAGAGGAATGGCACTAAGAAAAGCGGAAATGGCGATTCGGGCATGGGGAATGGGGAAAAAGCTACCACTACCAATGCCCCATGCGGCGGACTCTGGCTCTCAACTAATAACTGATAACTGTTAAGCTGCAATTGTCTCCATCTGCTGAGAACTTTTCTGCAACATCGGAGTAATTAGATCAGCGGGGACAGGACGACTGAAATAGTAACCTTGACCTTCGTGGCACCCCCGAATTTTCAGGTATTCAAGCTGTTCTTGGGTTTCCACACCTTCTGCCGTGATACTCAACCGGAGGCTCTTTGCCAGGGCAATAATGGCATCGGTGACGGCGGCACTATCAGGATTGGACATGACATCCTGCACAAATGACTGATCAATCTTCAGTATATTCACAGGAAAGCGCTTCAAGTAATTCAGGGAGGAATAACCGGTGCCGAAGTCGTCTAGAGCCAACCATATTCCCAGTTCTTGTAATTGTTTTAAGGTTTTAACCGATCGCTCAATGTCGCTCATTAAGAAACTTTCCGTTACTTCCAGTTCGAGATCAGATGCTTTAAGTCCAGTCTCCTCAAGAATTTGGCTGATAACCTCAACTAGATTCGATTGTTCAAACTGTCTAGCTGACAGATTCACAGATATCCGAATTGGGGTAAATCCAGCAAGCTGCCAAGCACGGTTTTGGGCACAAGCAGTTCGTAAAACCCATTGATCAATGGGGACGATCGCACCATTGGCTTCTGCAATCGGAATAAACTTTGCTGGAGAAATCAAACCTAATGTAGGATGCTGCCAGCGAACCAACGCTTCCATAGCAGTAACTTGTCCGCTGTGTAAATCAATCAGAGGTTGATAATAAACCAGCATTTCGTTGCGCTCAAGCGCCCCATGTAATTCATTTTCTAAATTTAGTCGCTCCTGCAACTGAGCATTAATTTCCGGCGAATAAAATTGGTATTGGCTACGCCCTTGCTGCTTCGCTTGGTAAAGCGCTATATGAGCCTGTTGCAAGAGTTGATCTGCACTATTGCGATCATTTAAACCATTAATCGTAATGCCGATGCTGGCGGTGATATGAATCAAGTTACTCTCTAGAGAAAAGGGTTTGCTCAGGGTACTCAACAGTACTTGAGATAGCTTAATCACACTTTCAAAAGAATGAATGTCCATTCGAGCAAGAGCAAATTCATCTCCACTCAAATGGGCAAGAATATCTGTTTGTGCTATGCAGATTGATAATCTCTGAGCAACTACTCTTAATAACAAATTTGTTGTCTGAGGCTCCAACCCATGACTCATCCCAGTGAAATCATCAATACTTAGCAAAAAGACAGCGACAAGGCGCTGGTTGTTTTCAGGTTGAGATAGAGTTTGATAGAGGCGATCGCAAAATAAATCACGATTGGGCAATCCAGTTAGATCATCATAATTACTGATGTAGTGAATTAATTCATCTAATTTATGAAGAGTTTGTGAGGTATCCGCCATCAATGTACCCGCCTCATCAGCAAATTCTGTGGGCAATCCAGGTAGGGTTTTAGTGTTCAGATAGTTTTGCAATGCAGCAGATGTCAAAATAACCGGTTTGAGGAGGTGGTGTAGTGCGTAGAGGGTGGCGGCCGTACCTGCTAACGTCGCCAAGAGAGCAACAATCATAACTCGCGCTGCCATCTCCAAGGAGTAGGAGTTTGAGAGAACGAAACTGAAAAGTAAGGTCAGAAGTGGTACGTGAGTGCCCAAAAACGCCACCAACATGATTTTAGCGGTGTAACTTTTCTTGAGCCATCC
>JBGTMK010000820.1:0-8656 GCA_041743605.1 Nostoc sp. | reverse complement strand
TCATTGTGCCTTTGGATACTGGCAAGTAGTGTAATTGATTACGAGTGGATAGATGAAGTTAGATAAATTGTTTGCAAGTCTGCTGCTGACGGGTACAGTTATTGTTTTCAACAACACTTCTGCTCAAGGTGAAGAAGTACGAGAGGAGACTAAAGGTAAGTTATCGACTGCGAGAGGAGGAAAATCTACATCCAATGACAAGGTTGGAGTTACAAACAAGGAGTTTGTTAGTACAGTATTAGCTTCTAGTCAGAGAGAAATTCCACAGTCCTCATTGCAAAAAGCAAAGGCAGATGCAGCAAGCAAGAACACCCCTCAACTGAATGAGGTCAAGCCAATTTCCCAGATTGCAGAATTACTCGTACAAACACCAGTACCAGAAGCAGCACCTTTGTCAGAAGTGGTACAGGTGACAGGAGTTCAAGCTAATCCCACTGAGCAAGGTGTGGAAATAATTTTACAAACCACTCAAGGGGAAGAACTGCAAATCACAAATCGCAGTGCTGATAATAGTTTTATAGCAGATATTCCCAATGCTCAACTGCGTTTACCCAGTGGTGATGGGTTCATATTCCGCTCCCCAAACCCAGTAGAGGGAATTACTGAAATAACAGTAACAAACTTGGATGCAAATACTATCCGGGTGACTGTGGCGGGTGAGGCGAGTTTGCCAGTTGTGGCGTTATTTGATAGTCCAGAAGAGGGTCTTATTTTCTCAATTGCAGGTGCTATGGCTTCTACACCATCACCACAGCCTGAACTAGAGGAACCTGAGAATGAAATTCAAGCAGAACAACCATTACCTGAAGATGGCCAGCCGATTGAATTAATTGTCACAGGTCAGCAAGATGGGTATCGCGTCAGAGAAGGTTCAACAGCGACCAAGACAGATACACCTCTACGGGATATTCCCACCAATATACAAGTTATTCCGCGTCAAGTAATTGAAGACCAAGGAGCAGTTCGCTTGGATGAAGCGCTGCGTAACGTGGGTGGTGTCAACTTCTCCAGTTCTTTTGGTAATCGCGGGCAAGATTTTCTGATTCGGGGGTTTGGTGCTACAAATTACAGAAATGGGCTGAGAGAAGATACTGGCGGTGGTGCTTCTTTTAACAATCGGACTGCTCAAGAAACAGCGGATGTAGAACGGATTGAAGTTCTTAAAGGGCCGGCTTCTGTTCTGTTTGGGCAGGGTGAACCGGGAGGTATCATCAACCTAGTTTCTAAAAAACCACTTTCAACGCCTTACTACAATATTGGCTTCACGGTAGGAAGTTATGACTTCTATCGCCCAACATTGGATTTTTCAGGGCCTTTGACTGATGATGGTTCGCTGGCCTATCGCCTGAATATTGCCTATGAAAGTGCAGGTAGTTTTCGAGATTTTACCGATTCCAGGCGTTATTTCATTGCTCCCTCTTTAGCGTGGACAATCAGCCCTAGTACAAAGCTGACTCTAGAAGCATCTTATCTCCAAGACAGACGGACATTTGATCGAGGTCTGCTTGTACTCAATGGTGCAGATCGCCCGGCGGATTTGCCTTTGAACCGAGCTTTGTTTGATCCCAGGTTCTCGAAAACTAATTATGATGAAACACGAGCTTATGTGTACCTTGACCACAATTTTTCTGATGATGTGTCTTTGCGTAGTGCATTCCGCTACACGACGAGCTTTGAATCTGACCGCGAAGGATCATCAAGTGGCAGTTTGCGAAACGATAACCGCACTTTAGATATTGAAGCTTACTTTGGCGATCAATTTTTTGAGACGTATACTTTCCAAAACGATTTAGTTTGGGAGTTTGACACAGGAGCCATCGCTCACAAGCTTTTGTTAGGGTTTGAAGTCAGAAACTCCTTTGCGCGTTATAGTTCTCAAGCCCCGATGGGACAGCAAGCCTTAACTGGAGGATTAATCGATATCTTTGAACCAGATTACAATGCCATCACTTATGACGGAGGCTATGATTTCTTCTTTGATGGCGATCGCAAAGAAGAAAAACTCTTTGGTATCTATTTACAAGACCAAATTACCTTATTAGATAACCTCAAACTGGTGATTGGCGGTAGGTTTGATAGTGTTACCTCCAAGCAGCGTTTTGGAGACTTTAGGCAAGATGGAGATGATAGTGCATTTTCTCCCCGTTTTGGTCTGGTTTATCAGCCTAGCGAAACTCTATCGCTCTATGCCAACTACTCCCGGTCTTTTGTGCCACAAGGAGGTCAGAATGCAGCAAACACTCCTTTTGAGCCAACGAGGGGAACCCAGTATGAAATTGGAGCTAAAGCTGATTTCCTAGATGGTCGTCTTTCTGCCACCATAGGTGCATACAATATCACCAAAAGTAACATTACGACGGCTGACCCGGACAACCGTAATTTTTCAATTCAAGTTGGTGAACAAAGAGCTAGGGGTATTGATCTTGATGTAGCTGGGGAAATTTTACCTGGTTGGAACATTATTGCTTCCTATGCGCTCATTGATGCCACCATTACTAAAGATAACCTCTTTGAAGTTGGCAATCGCGTGAATAATATTCCTCAGAATGCAGCTAGTTTATGGACGACATATACTATGCAATCTGGTAGCTGGAGAGGAGTAGGTTTTGGCGCAGGAGCCTTTTTTGTCGGTGAAAGAACGGGAGATTTAGACAACAGTTTTACACTACCAGGCTATACTCGCTTTGATGCAGCTGTTTATTACAATCGTGATAATTTCCGGGCGGCGTTAAACTTTAAGAATTTGTTTGGTACAGAGTATTTTGCAGGTTCACAAAATCGGCGTGCTGTTGTTCCTGGCGCACCTTTTGAGGTAGTAGGGACTGTTTCTTGGCAATTTTAGTGATGTGTTAGAGATGATGAACCACTCCCAGGTAGTCAACGAAGATCCCATTGGTACTGGTGTACATAGACAATGCTTTGTATTAATTGAATGTCCGCCTCCCTGGAAAGCCAATGAATTTACATCAAAAGCTGTTCCTAAGAATTTGCGATTATTCGAGGAGGAGTTTTACGAAATTCAACCAGATGGGATTTTACTATTCATCCACAACGAAAAATTACGCCATGAGGGACTAACACGCATCCTGATTTTTACCCCGGTGTCGGGTTTTACTCAGGGATATGCCAAGCAGGAAATTCATGTTCCTCGTCTTGAGGATGTCGCCACAGTTTTGAAAAATTGGTTGGCGGGGGAAGATGTCGGCGGTACAGAGATAAATCCTCATGTTCGAGATATCTTAATTTGTACTCACGGTGCTGTTGACAAACGTTGTGGTAAATGTGGAATCCCTTTTTTTCGCCAAGCTAATGCAGTTGTAGCTGACTTAGGAGTGGAATCTGTCCGCGTTTGGCAATCTAGCCATTTTGGTGGTCATCGTTTTGCACCTACAGTCTTAGATGTGCCGCAATGCAGATACTATGCTTGGCTTGATGCCTCAAGTTTTGCAGCTATTCTTACCTACAATGGCGATATTAATTGCTTACAATACATTTATCGTGGTTGGGCAATCTTACCTTATCCCGCCCAAGCAATGGAGAGAGAGTTAATTTTTCAAGATGGTTGGGAATGGTTTAACTACAAAGTAGCTTGTCGCATAGTTGAACAAAGTGAAGATGAATGTTTTCATAGAATTGAATTGAGTGCAGTAATTGCTGACGATTCTATCAAGTGCTATCAGGCTGATGTAGTCACAGGTGAAACCCTGATTAAAAGTGATGATGGGACTAAATTAGAACCGATTCCCAAATACACAGTGAGTAATCTTATCCAAGTAAAATAAATGAAGTTTTGGTTCAGGCATATTAAACTGTTGCTACTATCACTGTGTACATTGATTTTAGTGGCAGCTTGTAATAGCAACACACCTCAATTACAAAGTCCTGAAACTCCTGAAAATAAAGCAGCAAATTGTCGTGTGATTCAGCATGATGGTGGTGAAACTGAAATTTGTGGACAGCCGCAAAAAGTCGTTGCTCTGAGTCCACCATTGTTAGATATTCTGCTGTCGTTAGGGGTACAACCGGCTGGTTATACAGAAGTGGATTTGTTAAACAGTAAAGTATTTGATAACCCTAGTCAGCAGATTCGGTTTTTGGGCGATCGCGTCACGACTCAACCTGTAAATTTAGGCGATCGCCATAATCCCTCTATAGAAACATTAGTGCAACTCAAACCCGATTTAATTTTGGGTGAAAAGTTTCAACTAGAGACCAATTACAAGTTATTCTCTAGCATTGCACCAACAGCATTTTTTGACACTGGGGGCAAAACAGGATGGAAACCTGCGATGGAAGCGATCGCACAGGGACTAAATCGAGAAGAACAGGCAAAACAGGCGATTGCATCTCATAATCAACTTGTGGAAACAGTCAAAAGCCAACTAGCACCAGTCATATCAGGGCAAACCATTATTGTGTTAGGTTGGCAACAGGTTTCCAATGCATCATTTATCTTTGCGCCTGATTTTGTTACCGGGTTGTTAGAAGATTTAGGCTTTCAAGTAATTGTCGGGAAATCAGATAGACCAAGTGTTTCCATTGAAGCCGTAGCAAATATTAAAAACGACCACATTTTAGTGATGCCGTCTGGTGATAATACCATTGAGAATGCCAAACAGCAATGGCAAAATGACCCCATCCTGCGCTTAATTCCCGCAGTCCAAGCTGGAAAAATTTATTTTATGGACTATCAACTAACCCGCATTCGAGGACCAATTGCGGCGGAGATATTTATCAATCAGATTCGTCAGATGTTGCAACCCTAATATATGCTTACCTTATTTTTAAATCAGCCTCTAAAATTAACATTGCTGATAGTTAGAAATTTATGAACATCGGACTACGGCAATACTGGAATTTACTGGTAGATTATCTCCAACCCCAAAAGGGAAGAGTTGTGAAGTTTGCGATCGCCCTCCTTGCCAGCATCGGACTACAATTAATCAACCCCCAAATTCTCCGCTATTTCATTGACACAGCCGCAGTCGGTGGTTCTGGACAAAATTTACTCTTCGCCGCCTTACTATTTATAGGTGTAGCTTTAATCACTCAACTGATCACAATTGCTGCTACTTACTATGGTGAAAACGTTGCCTGGAGAGCCACCAATGCCTTACGTGCTGACTTAGTTGAGCATTGTTTGAGACTAGATTTATCCTTTCATAAATTATCCACACCTGGTGAATTATTGGAGAGGGTAGATGGAGACGTTCAGACTCTTTCGCAATTCTTCTCCAATTTCACCGTTTACATCTTGGGCAATTTGCTGCTGATGTTGGGTGTAATTGTAATTTTGTTTGCAGAAGATTGGCGTGCTGGTTTAGCTATTGCATTTTTTACCCTAACGGCATTATCCACTTTAATTCGCCTACGTTCCATTGCCGTTCCCCATTGGAGAAGTTACCGCCAAACTAGTGCCGATTTTTTTGGTTTTGTCGGTGAACAATTAGCGGGAATAGAAGATGTCCGGGCGAATGGAGCTAGAAGCTATGTTATGCAACGCTTCCACCAAATTTTGCAAGGCTGGTTGCCCATCTTTCACAAAGCGCGTTTTGCCAGTACTATTCTTTGGGGTACAACAAACGGTATCTTTACTTTAGGGACTGCGATCGCTTTAAGCGTCGGTGCTTACCTTTGGAGTCAAAATATTATTACCATCGGCACAGTATATCTACTGTACTATTACACCAATTTACTCAGTGAACCGATTGAGCAAATTCGCAACCAATTTGAAGGCCTCCAACAAGCAGAAGCCAGTATTTACCGCATTCAAGATTTACTCCAAGTTAAATCTCAACTCAGTACAGGAGGCGAACAGCAATTTCCTCAAGGCGCACTTTCCGTAACATTTGAGAACGTCTCATTTGGCTACAATGAACGAGAATCAGGGACTAGGGATTTGGTGCTGCAAGATATATCTTTTAATTTACCTGCTGGTCATTTACTGGGTTTACTGGGACGTACAGGTAGCGGTAAGTCTTCTCTGGCGCGTTTATTACTGAGGTTATATGATCCCCAATCAGGCTCAATTCGCTTGGGAGGAGTCCCGATTAACCAAACTTTTTTAACAGATTTGCCTCAAAAAGTGGGATTAGTTACTCAAGATGTCCAACTGTTTCAAACTACAGTTCGTAACAATCTCACCTTTTTTAACCAAAACATCAGTGATGAACGCATATATGAAACCTTAGAAATATTGGGATTATCAGCATGGTTGCATTCATTACCCCAAGGCTTAGATACAAATTTGGGGCCAGATAGTAGCGGATTATCGGCGGGACAAGCACAGTTACTAGCATTTACTCGCGTGTTTCTCAAAGACCCTGGTTTAGTAATTTTAGACGAAGCCTCTTCTCGCCTCGATCCCATGACAGAAAAACTGATTGAAAAGGCTGTAGAGAAGTTATTAACTGGGCGTACAGGGATTATTATTGCCCATCGTTTAGCCACTATAGAAAGAGCAAATCAAATTTTAATTTTAGAACGAGGTCAAGTTAGTGAATATGGTCAACGACAAGAATTAATTAAAAATCCTAAATCGCATTTTTCACAATTATTACAAACTGGTTTGAGCGATTTATTAAACTAATACTCTTCTCTTTGTAAATTACGAATTACGAATTACGTTAGCGTAGCCCATTATAAAATATCATGGTGTCACCAAAAAAGCTCAGAGGTTGGGAATTATTATGGCAACTTATTTGTTACAAACCAAAATTATACATAATTGATAGCTGCTTCTGGATTCTGATCATGGGCTTGCCTGCCTTACCTGGATTAATTATCCGGGAATTCTTCAACAGTTTAACTAACGAGGCAAAATTCGGATTATCACCTTTGACTTTAATTGCATTATTACTAGCTCTGAACTTGGGACACATCGCAGTTATATTTGCGGGGCGTGTTACTAAAACTCAGCACCGTTTCACTATGCGGTCATTAATACGACATAATTTGTTAGACCGCCTTTTCAAAAATGCTACAGCACAGCCAATGGTTGTTATTAAAGATGGTGAAAAAACTGTATCTCAGGGTGAAATAATTAGCTATTTTCGTGATGATGCCGAACAAGTAGAAGAAAATGTAGCATTGATATCAGAAATTTTAGGACAAGGAATATTTTCTGTTATTTGTTTAATAATTTTATTAAGTATCAATGTCCAAATGACATTGTTTGTGTTTCTGCCTGTGGTGGGGATGGTAGTGATTGTTCAACGAGCAGAAACTCGGATTAAAAAATATAGAAAAGCCAGCCGCGAAGCTACTGAAAAAGTAACAGGAATTTTAGGTGAAATATTTGGCTCAGTACAAGCGATTAAAGTAGCTGGAGCAGAAGAAAATGTGCTGGATTATTTCCGCACTCTGAATGATAAACGCCGCCAGATGATGATTAAGGATAGCCTGTTCAATGCTATTCTCAATTCTTCCTTTCAAAATATGGTAAGTCTGGGAACAGGGATAATTCTGTTGCTAGCTTCTCAATTAATGCAAAATAAGGTTGGTAAATTGACAGTGGGTGACTTTGCCTTGTTTGTCTATAACCTCTCTTTTGTGACTAGCTTTTTTAATTTTCTAGGCAACTTCATGACGTTGTATAAACACACAGAAGTTTCTTTTGAACGTATGGCTAGCTTACTGTCTGGTGTATCAGCAGAGACTTTGGTGGCTCCTAATCGTCTTTATCTTAATGACCTAAATGTTCGCAAGAAATCCTTGCCACCATTAGAACAAGCTTTGAAGAATGAGAGCGATAAGCCTGAAGGTATGGCTAGCGCTTACCGTCTGCAATCATTGAGAGTATCTAATTTAACTTATTATTATCCTGGTACAACTCAAGGAATTATAGATATTAGCTTTGAAATGCAGCGCGGTAGTTTGACTGTGATTACTGGTCAGATTGGTTGTGGTAAAACTACATTACTGCGGCTATTGTTAGGATTATTACCTATGCAAAGCGGATGTATTTATTGGAATGGGAATCTTATTAAAGATCCCGCCAATTTCTTTGTTCCACCTCGCAGTGCTTATACTCCCCAAATTCCTCAATTGTTTAGCTACACCCTGCGAGAAAATATTTTGTTGGGTTTGTCTAAAGATGATCTAGATATCGCCACAGCTTTAAAAATGGCTGTGTTTGAGCAAGATTTAGCGATTATGAATGAAGGGCTAGAAACTTTGGTTGGTTCTAAAGGTGTGCGGCTTTCTGGTGGACAAATACAACGGGTAGCAGCAGCACGGATGTTTGTGCGTCAATCGGAATTGTTGGTTTTTGATGACCTTTCCAGTGCCTTGGATGTGGAAACAGAATTGGCGTTGTGGTCGCGGATATTTGTTAACAGTACAAAATCAGATCAAGATAATTGGACACCGACTTGTCTTGTGGTTTCTCATCGGAATTCAGTTTTGCGTCGCGCTGACCAAGTGATTGTTTTGAAAGCAGGTAGAGTGCAAGCACAAGGGAAGTTTAATGAAATTTTTAGCCATGAACAAGCTAATTAATTCCTTCAACTGTCTTCTCTATTTGTCACCTGACCAAGATAACTCAACTTCTTGACTACATTGAGCAAGTATAAATACTCATATGTTAGAGGGAATTGCCTGAAAACGAAGGGTAAATGCAGGAAAATAGGTAAGCGTTCAGGGGGTATAAAGAAGA
>JBGTMK010000819.1:0-22606 GCA_041743605.1 Nostoc sp. | reverse complement strand
ACAGAAGAAAAAGGAGAACCATGCATCTGGAAAGACTATAAAGCTATCTGCATCAACCAAGAAATAAAGGTAGCGAAATTAGGCGAAAATGAAGCTTTAATTGATTGGGTAAATAAACAACACTTGGCAGAACCATTAACCAATGGGATGAATCTAATGTCCCTCAAGTTCTCAAGCATCGCTGTGCTTATCTTAATGTCCAGCTTTAGAACCTGTTTAGTTCTTTTGTTCTAACAAAGTTGACATGCTCCCGTTTCACCTCATGGCTAGGAAAATTGATTCAATTTACCATAACGGCGCTTTGGTGAATCATGTTTATCCATACGCTTTGTTAAAAGCAGCAAATGTTCGTGGAACTGAAGAAGTCTTGAGATTAGCTAGTCAAATCAAAATCAAGCCTGTGCATTTCATTTCTACTGTTAGCGTTTTCGCCTCAGATGAGTATTTCAAATTAGAGGTTGTCCAAGAAAATGATCCTCTGGAACACAGTCAAGGACTTCCTGGAGGCTATGCCCAAAGTAAATGGGTTGCAGAAAAGATGGTAATGATGGCACGCGATCGCGGTTTGCCTTGCAGTATCTACAGGCTTGGTAGAATAACATGGCACAGTCAAACTGGCGTTTGGAATTCAAATGATATGTTGTACAGATTCATCAAAAGCTGCATTCAACTAAAAAGTGCGCCAGAGATGAACAGTTTGATAGAAATTACACCTGTTGACTATCTCGCCAAAGCTTTAATCCACCTGTCGCAGCAGCCAGAATCTTTGGGCAAAGCCTTTCATCTAATTAATTCCGATTCTGTTCCTTGGAGTCAATTTATTAACTGCATCCGCTCTTTGGGCTACCCACTGCAACAGCTTTCAGATAAGGATTGGCAAGCTGAACTACTTCGCAGTACCCAAATTTCTAGTGATAACGCTTTGTATTCAGTTGTATCGCTGGCTGGAGACAATACATCTTCAGAGTCTAATGCAACACCTAGCCTAAAATTTGATTGTCAAAATACCCTCAATGGGCTTGCAGATACCACCATTCGCTGGCCGAAAGTAGATGATAAATTACTCTACGCTTTCTTTGCCAACTTGAGCAATTGGACTTTGGACAAAAAAGCGATAAATTAATGTTGCAGGTCGTGGTCAGAGGTTGTCAGCAGCCTTGAACTCAGCACTAGCAGCCTTGAGGCAGTCTGCTAGCTTGCCATTGGAATAGAAAGCACAATTAAGCTTTTCACTCTTCCTGTTTTCCTAAATATACTTCAATAACGCGAGAGTCATTTTGAACTTCCTCAAAATTCCCTTCGCACAGCACCGAACCTTCATGTAACACAGTTACTTTTTTGGCAATTTGACGCACAAATTCCATATCATGTTCAATTACTAAAATTGAATGACTTTGCGCTAGCGCTAAAAGTAATTCGCCAATGTTATAGGTTTCTTCATCTGTTAAACCTGCAACAGGTTCATCAACGAGTAACAAATCTGGAGACTGTGCTACTAACATCCCAATTTCTAAACGTTGCTTTTCTCCGTGAGAAAGTAAAGCTGCTCTGATATCTGCTTTAGGAGTTAAGCCGATAGTTTCTAATAATCCTTTAATATTATTCTTTTCAACAGCATTAGAATGTTCAAACAATGTAGAAAAGACATTTTTCTTCTTGTTACTGGTAATTTCTAAATTTTCACGAGGCGTTAAATTTAAATAAATTCGAGGTGTTTGAAACTTCCGTCCAATTCCTAATCGGGCAATTTTATATTCAGGTAAAGAACGCAGGTTTCTTCCTTTGAATAAAACTCGTCCTACAGTTGGTTGCACTTTCCCGGTAATCACATCCAGAAATGTTGTCTTTCCCGCTCCATTGGGGCCAATTACTACCCGTAATTCACCCACATCCATGCTAAAGTTAAGCTGATTTAGCGCCCTAAATCCGTCAAAATTAACAGTTACGTTTTCAGTTTCCAATATTTTCGCGTTCATGTTGCACTTCGGGGTCTTCTTCCAAGGTGGGATATGTAACAATTTGTTGACGGCGGTGGAAAAGAGAAATATTTTGACTACGCAACCATCCCACGATACCGTCAGGAAGGACTGTGACGACTATCAAGAATAGTGCGCCTTGGAAAAATAGCCAGATTTCAGCAAATTGTTCACTTAAAAAAGTGCGGGCATAATTTACTAATAAAGTTCCGACAATCGCCCCAATCAAAGTAGCGCGTCCGCCTACAGCTACCCAAATCACCATTTCAATCGAAAAGGCAATATCCATTGCTCTGGGTGATACAGAACCACTTTGAATGGTGTAAAATGCTCCTGCTATCCCTGCGATCGCACCTGAAACTGCAAACACCACCACCTTAAAATCTGTAGGGTCGTAGCCAGAAAATCTTACCCGACTTTCATCATCACGAATCGCTATCAACAACCTCCCAAAGCGTCCGCTTGTCAACCAGCGACAAACGCCGTAGGTGGCTGCGAGAAACACTACCGTCAGCGTATAGAAAATCAATTGCGTCTTGGCATCGCTGACCGTTGCCCCAAACAAAGTTGTAAAATCTATCAGTCCGTTCGTGCCGTTGAAAAATTGTTGTTGACCATTAAAGAAGTTGAAAAATACAATAGTTCCAGCTTGGGTCAAGATCGAAAAATAAACTCCCTTGAGACGATTCCGAAATACTAAATATCCTAATATTCCCGCCAATAACCCTGGAATGAGTACCACAGCAGCTATTGTCAAAGGAAAGGAATAAAAAGGTTGCCAAAAGGCGGGAAGTTCTGTAACCCCATAAAGTCCCATGAAATCAGGTAATTCCCCAGTAGGAACTTGGAGTTTTAGGTACATTGCGATCGCATATCCACCCAAACCAAAGAAAATACCATGCCCTAAACTTAGTAAACCAGTATAACCCCAAATCAGATCGATACCCAAAGCCACGATCGCCAGCGACAAAAATCGCCCCAACAAATTTAGGCGAAACTCCGAAAGCAGCAGTGGCATGATAATTATAAGGAAGAGTGCGATCGCAATCACCACCCCCACCTCAATTAAAATTAACCTTCCCCCCTTCTTTATCATTCTTTGTATCCTCTGCATCTCTGCGGTTTAAACATCAACAGTACGTCCCTTCTGCGGAAAAATCCCCCCAGGCTTCCACTGTAAAAACACAATAATCAGCGCAAATACCATTACCTTTGCCATACTCGTCGTGGCAAAAAAAGTAAAGAAATCAGCCAAAGGTTTAACAGGACTCAACAACAAAGCCAGAGTTCCAGAACCAATTAAAAAATTAGCCGTACCAATACCCAAAGCAGCTAAAATAGTGCCGGCTAAATTGCCTACACCCCCAACGACAACAACCATAAAAGTATCAATAATATAGTTTTGTCCCGTATTTGGCCCTACAGAACCAAGCAAACTAATCGCACATCCTGCCACACCAGCTAAACCAGAACCCAGTGCAAAAGTAATCGCATCAACCTTTTGAGTTGGGATACCCAAACAAGCACTCATACTCCGATTTTGCGTCACAGCCCGAATTCTTAAACCCCAGCTAGAACGCTGTAAAAATAAATAAATTCCCGACACACAGATTATTGTTAAAGCAATGATAAATAACCTGGCAAAGGGTAATTGTACACCTCCTAAAGACATCCCGGCTTGTAACCAACTAGGTGCTGTTACATCCACATTTTGAGCGCCAAACCAAGGTTGAGTTACTGCTAGCTGATAAGTTTGACTCAATAAATTGCCCGTTGTGATTGTCACCCCCAGCGATAATAAAAATATCACCGCCACAATCCAGTTACGAACTCTTCCCAAATCTGTGCGGGAATTTAAAATCCATAAACCTCCAAAAAACAACAGAGAAAATATGGCGATACCAATTATCAATACCCAATTCACACTGCGGACAAACTGCTGAAAAATTAAACTGACTCCCCAAGTTGCCAATAGAGTTTCTAACGGACGTCCATAGAGATAACGAATCACGCCTTTTTCTAGAATTAATCCCACAGCAGCCGTGAAAATAAAAGCGATAATCAAAGCCAAAAATATATAGACTTCAAACCATACCCCGCCCAATTGCTTACATACATTTTGCACAACATAAGTTGTATAAGCACCGAACATCATCAATTCACCATGCGCCATATTGATGACGCCCATCAATCCAAATATAATGGCTAATCCCAACGCGGCAATCAATAATACAGCGCCAATACTAATGCCATTAAATACAGCTTCTAAAAATCCTGCTAACACTTATTTCTCCATAACAGCTATCAGCTTTTTTAGTCATCAGTCCTTTGTCCTTTGTCATTTGTTGCTTGTAACTATTAACCGATGACTAATGACTAATGACTAATGACTAATGAATTAAGCTTTCTTGTACTTACCACCCTTCGCCGGGTCATTCCAATCACAAGCAAATCCTTTAGTCTCTTTTACAAATTGATTCCAAGGAACTGGCTCAACTGGTGTTGGAGTAGCATAGACAATATCAAACAATCCATCTTGTCTAACTTGACCAATCCGCACAATTTTAGATATGTGATGATTGGCATCCATTGTCACTTTACCTTCAGGCGCATCTAGAGTTTGACCATAAGCCGCCGCCCGTACCTTCTCTAAATCAGTAGTCCCAGCTTTTTGTACTGCTTGCTTCCACAAATAAACTGCAATGTATGCTGCTTCCATTGGGTCATTTGTCACCCGGTTTTCACCGTATTCTTTCTTGAAAGCTGCCACAAACTTCTTATTAGCAGGTGTATCTACTGTTTGAAAATAGTTCCAAGCTGCATAGTGACCTTGAAGATACTCTACACCAATTGCTTTAACTTCTTCTTCAGCAATACTTACAGACATAGAGGGATATTTATCTGGTGTCAATCCAGCCCCTTTCAATTGTTTGAAGAAAGCAACGTTGCTATCCCCATTCAAAGTGTTATAAATCACGCCGCCATTAGGCAAATTTTGTTTTATTTTAGTGATAATTGGTGTAACTTCTGTGTTACCAAGAGGTAAATAATCTTCCCCAACTGTTTTTCCACCTAAAGCTTCTAACTGGGCTTTAATGATGGTATTAGCTGTCCGGGGAAAAACGTAGTCAGAGCCAACTAAAAAGAATTCTTTGCCCTTATTTTTTAACAGCCAATCAACAGATGGTTCAATTTGTTGATTGGGCGCAGCGCCAGTGTAGAAAATGTTTTTAGAACACTCTTGACCTTCATATTGCACAGGATACCAGAGCATGTGATTTTTGCTCTCGAATACTGGCTTGACGTTCTTGCGGCTAGCAGAAGTCCAGCAACCAAAAACTACACTCACTTTATCTTGATCGATTAGCTTAGTTGCTTTTTCTCTAAAAGTATCCCAGTTAGAAGCACCATCTTCAGTAATTGCTTCAATTTGTTTACCTAAGACACCACCAGCAGCGTTTATTTCTTTGATTGCTAATTTTTCAGCATCGACAACGCTTTTTTCACTAATAGACATGGTACCACTCAGAGAGTGCAAAATACCTACTTTTATGGTGTCACCAGCAGTCGCCGCAGCTGGTGAAGCAGCAGGAGGTGCGGCTGGAGTCTCTGTTGCAGTTGGAGAATTATTCGCACAAGCTTTCAAAAAAAAGCTGCTTCCAAAAGTTGCAGAACCGTAGATTAAAAACTTGCGTCTGTTAAATTGTGTTCTCATATTTTTATGAATTTTCCTCTTGATGAATCAGCCAACTCATCTGAAGCTGACAATATCAATCTTTAAAGTGTGATATTAGTGCGATAGTTTACTAGTAAAAAGTGACGAAGGATACAAAATGCTTGGTTTTCGTAATAAAAAATTAAATTTTAAATATTAAATTTTGTTGAGTTTATGAAACCATCATGTCAATACAGTATCTTAAAAAAGAGTCTTAAAGATGTACACTTTAACTAATCTATTGTTTGTAATAAAAATTGCTTTTACCTCAGTATTGACGATTAGCGATCGCTCATCTTTTGGTTGCATTGCATTGCTCCCCTTTTGAAATACATCTAAAGATGATGTTATTTAAGTAGAGTGCATGGCTATACAGACAAAACCCACTTCCGTGGGTTTCAAATTTATTGAGTCTGCGTAGGCGGACGAAAGTTTGTATAACCGCGATTTCTAATCGCCAGGTATATTTGCAAAGGTGAGATGTTAGGCAATAACATAAATATCAGCATTGGTCAAAGAAAGTCCAGTATTGAGAGTAGCGATTTGGATTTCAGCGATCGCTCCTGTTCCATCTTGATCGAAGAACAGAGAACCGTTATCTTGATTAAAGATAAACCTACTATCAATCGTAGTGGCTGCTGTGCCTAAAACAAATTGATTGACAGCGATCGCACCACCAGAAATCAGTCCACCACCAAAACCAGACGCAGAGATAAATATTGTATCATCAAGTACGTTAAAGTCAGTAATTGTGTCATTCCCTTCAGTCGGAGAGAAGAAGGTAAAGAAATCGGCTCCCGTCCCACCGATTAGCGTATCGTTGCCAGTTCCACCAACAAGAATATCATTACCTCTACCACCATACAAAACGTTAGCAGCACTATTACCAATAATTATGTCATCACCATCGCCACCAAAGGCATTTTCAATGATGGTTTCCGCACTGATAATTAGGTCAGTTTCGTTTAAGGTACTCACAGAACCGGGAGTCAGATTGAGGTAAGAGTTAGAAGTAATTGCCGCAGCGTTAATTGTATCGATACCGGAAGCATCATTCAGAATAAAGAAACCGTCGATATTATTCGTTCACCTTTGCTGCTTCCTTATATACAGGATGGCGTATGCAAGATTGCAGAAAACTGCATTGTAATTTGAAGGATGTGTTGCAAAAATCACAATACCCTAATAAAGTAAATTTAAAAACAAGGAGTAAGCTAAATGCGATCGCATAAGTAAGTCGGTGGAAATAAATCCAATTCGCAATGCCTAACGCCCCACTCCGCTACCGCAATTAAACTCAGACAGACACAACGGGCAAAGAGAGGGGTTTTACCTACCAAGAGAATACAAGGATTTTTTCTCGTGCGAACGCTACCGCGCCACTTGCGGGCCTTAGCGTAGCGGGACTAAGCCCGGTTTTGAACATTTACTTTTTTGATAAAAACGTTGATTGCCGAAAGATATATGGTTAAGATTTGTACTGACAAATTGACAAAAAGTCAATATTTACCTCAATCACCAGTGATGAAAATTCTACTTATTGATGACCACCAATTAATCTTAACTGGAACCTTTAACTTACTCCAACACGAATATCCCAACGCAGATATCATTAAGGTGAAAACAGCATTTGATGCTATAGAGAAAATTGCAACTTCTCTATTTGACTTGATTGTTATGGATTTATCCGTACCAGAACAAGCAGGAATGACAGCCCAAATTGATATAGGTATCAACTTAATTCAACACTTACTCAAGCAATATCCTCAGCAGAATTTGGTGGTACAAAGCAGTTATATAAAGGCATTGGTAAGGATAAAACATGAGATTGATGAGCATCAAGGTGGATTTGCGATCGCTGACAAAGGACTATCAGAACAGGAAATGTTATCTCGTGTCTATATAGCAGTCCAAGGCGCAACTCACACACAAGATATTAAAAACGGCTTAGAACTAAAACCAGAGTGGTTAGAAGTTTTGAGATTGGCGTTTGAAGAAGGATTAACAGATAAATTGATTTCCGAGCGGATGTATAGATCGGAACGTGCAGTACGTGCATACTGGACAAAAATTCAAGATGTTCTCGGACTTTATCCCGAAGATTGTAAAAAACAAGGTAAAAATATTCGCATTCAAACAGAAATTTACGCTCGACAAGCAGGATTAATTGATTAGTTATTTATTATAAACTTTATGGTGTGGGCTAATTGGAGAAGAATGCAGAATGAAATAAAAGTTTTGCTACTGGCGTCACTTCCAGGAACAGTATTTATAATTATTGTAGTCACTGCACGTTTATATGGTTTATTGCAAGATTTTGAGTTGATGGCGTTGGATACATTTTTGCGTTTGCGTCCTGCGGAAATAACGGACGATAAAGTTGTGATTGTTGGTATTAATGAACAAGATATCCGCAGTGTAGGTAGCTATCCAATTCCCGATCGAGAAATTGCAGCACTGATTAATCAAATACAAAAGCATAAACCTATTGCAATTGGTCTTGATATAGTTCGAGATTTACCTGTTGAACCTGGTCATCAAGAATTAGTAAAGATATTCCAAGATTATAAAAATCTAATTGCTATTGAAAAAGTATTACCTCCCGATGCAATTTTACCACCACCACAACTACCACCAAAACAAATAGGTTTTTCTGACATAGTAGTAGATAAAGATAGTAAATATCGCCGCTATCTACTTTGGACGCCATCACCTAAAAACCCTCAAAATCCTCAAGAAGATAAATATTCCTTTGGACTACAGTTAGCACAAGCTTATTTATCTCATCAAGAGATTAATATTGAAACTGGAATAATTGACCAAAACACAATCCGATTTAAAGCTACAGAATTACCTCGTTTTTTATCGAATACTGGAGGATATTCCAACGAGAATGATACCGGATTAAAGGTATTAATTAATTTTCGCACTGGTAGTAAGCCATTTAAAATGTTATCACTCAATGATATCAAGACTGAAAACTTTAATCCCAATTTGTTCAAGGATAAAATAGTCATCATTGGTATTGTTGCCACGAGTGTTAACGATTTTGTAAATACTTCTGCAATCATCTCTCAAGAAAATCCTGGACGAATTTATGGAGTAGAATTTCATGCTCATGCTTGTTCACAGATAATTCATGCAGTTATTAACGGACGACCGCTATTAAAAGTTTGGTCAGACGAGTGGGAATATATCTGGATAATAATCTGGGGCTGTTATCCAATAACTATTTTTTGGTTAACACAATCTTTATGGAAGAATCTATTAGCTGTTGTAGTAGTAGCTTTAGGCTTATTTAGTGTTGGTTATTTACTTATTTTATGGGGTTGGTGGATTCCCATAGCGCCAGGTTTGTTAACCTTAATAATAAATGGTTTAGGGTTGAGTGGCTTTGCATTCGCTTTATATCAAAACAACCAAGTATTGAAAATTAAAATGAACGAACGTCAATATACAATTGAACGTGCATTTACTGTTATTCATAATGGGCCTCTACAAACCTTAGCAAATGTCTTGAGACAGATGCAGACTCAAGATTTGCCATACAAAGAATTAAAGTTACAGTTAGAAAAGCTTAATTATGAAATTCGAGAAATTGGCGAATATTTAAAGCTTGAGGCTTTATCTCCCGATGAGAGTCTCCCTTTAGGTAGCGGCTTAAAACTTGATTTGAAATGTCCGATACATGAGCTTTTTTATGCAGTGTACACTAGCACACTTGAACGGCATGATCTGGAATACGTAAAAAACATTAAAGTAAAAATTCGTACATTTGAACCGATAGATGATAAGTATTTGAATGTTAATAACAAACAAGAACTTTGTTTATTTCTGGAAGAAGCTTTATGCAACGTAGGTAAACATGCTAAAGGTGTTAAACGCATCGAAGCTATTGGTAAAAAAGACCAGGATTTTTATATCCTGAGAATTCAGGATAATGGGCCAGGACTTGTTTCATCCGTTGAAAGTAAAGGGACAAAACAACTGAGAAATATTGCCAAAAACTTGGGAGGTGATTTTAAGCGTGAAACTATTTCTCCTAACGGAACGGTGTGTGAAATAAGTTGGAAATTAACAAAGTAGCAAGAGTCGTAATTGGAGTTTGAGAAATTTATTGAAAAATGGATTGGGGACTGGGGACTAGGAAGAGTTTTCTTCTCGTGCGAACGCTGCGTGAACAAAACTTGAGTAGTGGTCTGAATCCCCGAACAATTTTCCCAGTCCCCAATCCCTAATCCCCAGCCCCTAATCCCTTTTTCAATTCATAAAAGATGAGGCATAAAATGTCACGATTATTTAGCCAAACTATCAATTTTAGATTAGCAACTAGTTCTATTCTGGGCTTGTTATTGTTTTTAACACCAGTAGCGATCGCTAATTTTACACCCAGCGATCGCAAACCTGCAAGTGACTACACCAGAAGCGGAGGTAATAGAGGATGTCCCAATTTGGGGAATGAAATTCCTCTGACATTGCTTGCACCTAAAACATATATTAGCTATACAGCTTCTACACAACCTACTTTTGTAGGTTATTTATCTAGCGCTCATGAAATAGAATTTCAAATTTTTGAATTTGTTTCAAATAATAAAGTCATAACATTAAACAATCCCATTAAACAACAAATTCCACAAGGTATTTTCCAAGTATCTTTCCCTGAAAACTATCCCAGATTAACTGTAGGTAAAAAATATTTTTGGCAAGTAGCAATCAGTTGTCCAGGAGATGATTTAGTAGAAAGAGCGGAATTTATGGTTGTAGAAATGCCATCTACACTCAAAAATAAATTATCGACCACAGCAAATGGTTTACAAAAAGCAAATACCTATGCAGCAGCAAATTTGTGGTACGAAGCCTTAGCTGAAGCTGTTAAAACAGCTAATCCTGGAAAATTAGGGCAGGTAGGTTCAAACCTTGTACAAGAGTTCGCCAAATATGAGTCAGCGAGACTCAAAGATAGTGAAGAACTAGTGAAAAAACGAATACAACATTTACAAACAATTGCAAATCAAGAAAAGTGATATTTCATCCATAGAAATTTAGAACCCCGGCTTTAAGAAGCTGGGGTTCTATAGTTTTTAATTTATAGCCCAATCCAGTTCAGAATGCAACACAGTTCAGATAAGACCAAAACACTTGTAGAGACGGCGATTTATCGCGTCTTCAAAGACCAATTACCTACACCATTAACTCAAGCGTATTGATTTATAGCCAATTTCCAATGATAATAAACGGTGCCCAATAATAAGGATGATTATATTGGATGTCAATCTCCGTTTCTTTTGCATTAATAAGTTTCAATTGAGCAGCTTGTAAAGCTTTTGCTTTACTTATTCCTGATTCACGTAACTTACTATAAAATTCTGTCACCAAATTGGCTGTAGAGTCGTCCCCTACAGACCATAATGAAGCCATTGCACTTTTTGCACCAGCTTGTAACGCCACACCCGCCAATCCTAAAGTTGATCTATCATCGCCAACTGCTGTTTGACAAGCGGTTAGCGCTAATAATTCAACCATGTTAGAACTATTATTAGTTTGACGTAGCAACGCTTCTAGTTGATTAATTGTGAGTTTGTCATTATTACCTGTCACTAAAAATGTATCTTCCGGAATTGTGCCAAATTGCGCGTGAGTTGCAACGTGAATAATTGCATAATTAGTACTTTTAATTTCTTTCTCTAAATTCTTAATTGTAAAATCCTGATTTTCCAACTTTTTGCTATTAGGAAATAGTTGTTTAATTGCCTGAGTTTCTGAAATAACACTCGTTAATTGCTCAAATAACTGGTCGTCAATTTTTGCTTCCTGACTTACAGCCAAAACCAAAGCCCTACTTGATTGTATATTGATTTTTTGTGTTGAAGTCAACTGTAAACTCGGAGTAGTTGCGATCGCATATTTTTGGATCAGATATTTATTATCATTTTTATCATAAAGTGCAGCCATCGGCACGTTCCGCAAAAAGCTATCTTGGATAAATACTAAAGTTTTAATATTATTATAACTCAAATATCCATCAAAGGGACGAATAATTAATTCATAGAGATTTTCGGCATATTTAGGATCATAATTAATATCTCGTTTTCCCCTAATTAGTCCAGTGTAGAAATTTTTAATTTCTTGTCGCAAAGTATCTTCACTTTTATCTATCCATTTCAAATGTCTTTCTTGGTTAGGTAAAATTAAGATAACTCCCGTCTTACCTTGCAAAACAATTGAACTAATGAATGCAGTATCGTTTTCTAAAACTTGAGTTACATTTTGATTATTAATTGCTGTTAAAATACAATCATTACCAAAGTAATTTTGAATTTCTGCCAACCGCAGCGAATTGATTGTCGTTAAAGCATCATTTAACGCTGTACCAATAATTTGTTTATTATTTGGATTATTTGATGAGGCAAACTCTAACTGAAGCTGTGCTAACTGACGATAAACAGGCTCGATGATATCGCGAAAATCAAACTGAAAATCCCGATCTGCAATTAGAATATCACTGCGTAATTGTTCAAGAATATTATATGCTCGTTCATAAAAAGGAAGTGATTCAAGACTTTTATTATCTGCTTCTAAAATTCTTCCCGCTTGCCATTCCCACAAATACAAGCTATCTTTAGCTTTCAACTTTTGGTCTGCTAACCAAATTGCCTTATTAGTTAATTCCCAAGCTGCTTTATATTCCTTCCCACACTCATAGAAATGACCAAGCGCTCCTAAAGCATAAGATTCAGAACGCGAGTTTTGCAGTCTTTCGGAAATTTTTATAGCTTTCTCAAATAGTCCCTTCGCCTGTGCATCTGAGAACTTATGTGTTACTGAACATTCAGTTAATGGTGAAGTAGATTCAATCCCAACAGCAGGTAGATTTGCTAAATCAATAGCTGCATATACTTTATTAACAGAATCAGGCAATTTATCCAGCAATTCCAAAGCTTGTTGGATATTTATATCAACCTTAGCTTGTTCAATCAAATTTATTTCTCTGGAATGGTAAGAAAGCTGAATCAGATTGAGCAGACTTCGCATTTCACCAGATTTATTATCTTGTTGACGAGCTTCTTTGAGACTTAACTGAAAATATTTTAGGGCTTGCTGATAATCATTCTTCGCCTTTTCTTGGAATTCAGTTGTTTTAGCAATACTTTGCTGTTGAGCAGATTTTGCACGTAGATTCCAAAGTTGTGCGCGACTGGCGCGAGCATTACCTAAGCTATTTAGTAGTGCAAAATTATATGTTTTACTTTGAGTATTTTGAGCATCTTCAAGATATTGAATTGCTACATCATAATTACCCCTAAGACGGTAAGCTTCCCCAAGACTTCCTAGTGCTGCAATTTTTCCTTCTTTATCCTGCTGTTCGGAAGCTATTTGTAATGCACTTCCTTGCTGACATACTAGTTTTTCAATATTGTTAGTATCAGATCCACTACATAAAAAATTAATTGCTTTCCTTGTTTGCCCTAAACTACTATAAGTTTGTGCTATCTCTGTGAGTATTCGCCCTACTTTTTGCAAATCTTTTTGGGAGCGATAGTAAGTATTAACTTTTTCCCAATAGTTCAGTGCTTGCTCATTTTCACCTAACTGTTGATAAGTTCTTGCTAAATTTTCGTTAATAATCGCCACATTGCTATAACTATTATTTTTTTGGTATAGCTCTAAAGCTGCTTGCCAAGATTGAATTGCAGCACTAAAGTCTCCTATTTTATGGCTTTCAACACCTTGATTGACCAATTGAACAGCATCAGTCGCCTGAGCTTGGACTAACTTTCCCATACTCAGTTGAGGAGTTGCCAATTGCACATTATTCAACCATACACAAAATGTGAAACTGGTAAAAAATAGAACTGTTAGACAGTAATGAATAGTTAATCTATAAATTTTTTTTAACACAGGTAAGCAAAGATTAATGGTGATTACAAATAGCCTTATTAAAAATAAGATTAGATGGCTTGTATATTTTTCAACTAATTACCAGATTATTTACGTAAGTAATTCGCTACACCAAAATTCAGGGATGTTGGCTATGTAGTTTTGAGCAATCATCCAAACATTATCATTATGTATTCCTCAGAGCCTATTTATCAAGTAAATCTATGAAAGGTAAAAATTACTCTTTAGGAAATCATCATGAATGAATGGCACTAAGAAAAGCCCAAAGGCTTGTGTAATCTCGTTCCCAGGCTGGAGCCTGGGAATGTATTTAAAGAGGCTCTGCCTCTTGTCAAGCTACTGGAGGCGGCAGCCCTTCCAGAATGGGTTCCCAGCCTAGAGGCTTGTTCCAGTCAGAGCAAGGGCTGTATCTTTTCTTAATGCCATTCGCTGCTGACACCTAATACTTGTGACAAATGCAAGTTAAAGTGTCGCAAGTCTACTTCGTAGGAGCAAAATACAGAACTCCCTCATCTGTATTCAGTGCATAAAACAATACCAGACGACCCGAAGCATCTGAGCCAATACGAGATACCGATTGAAGGGCTGATAAGAATTGGGCTTCCTGATTCATCACAACCGGATCGCAACCCTTTTGAGTTGCATCCAATATTCCCAAGGTAAGTTGGTCATCAACCAGATCAAAGGAGCCACCAAAACTATTACACCCTCCAAACCCATTCACTTGATTGTCCTCAAAATGCAGAGACACTTCTGTTTGAGGTACAAGTGTAACAGCAGAGCCTTGACGCTCCCAACGCTCAAGTCGCCAAGAAGAATTTTTCAAAGCAACACGAGATTGCGGAGGGCGTTCGGAGGACATAATAGGTAATTGAGTTGAAGAAGACTTTGTACAGGCCAATAAAGGAAAGCTGAAAGTCGGGGCAATCCCGACAATACTTAAAACAAAACCCACCTGAATTAAGACAAATTTGACCGAAACCATCTTCGTTTGCATAATGCCTAACCGCTTACTATAGATGGATCAGGAAGTGTTGTGAACATTATGTGCAACGCCCCTTACTTTGAAGTTTCCAAGCGCTCAATGCAGAGTTATCGCAAGCATCATAAACTAGTTTTCCAATGTTGCCTGCCCCACGGTTGCCATAAGTAGCATTGGGAAATTGTAGGTTTTGTCCAAACCAAGACGAACCCATTTGCTGCTCACTATTACCATAGCTTGTGACTCCGACAATAAGATTACGGAGGTTTGAAGAGCCATAGTTTCCTCCTGATGCATCCTCGCCAAAGTTGACAAGCCAAGGACCACCGCTAGATCCGCCAGTCATAGCGGAACCTAACCAAGTATTCTTTAGATTGCCGGTAGCGTAGTATGCGCCATAGGCAGTATTGATTTGCATCCTCAAACCTGAGTCAAAAGAGCCAGGATATCCAAGCTGAGTGATAGACGCAAATAGCTTATTACCAAAGACGCCTTGATAGGCTGCGGCTGGCACAGCATAACTGTAGCCATTCCAGGCATAACCGAACCAGCCGGTAAGATTGCCTGCCTGTTGCCCTGAACTATTATTGTTAAGCGCAACAAGCGCAATATCATTGTTGCAAACAACGCCGGTCTGTGTGCAGGTATCAGTTCCATTGAAGTAGGTGCTAGGAATCATGTACTGCGTGCTTTCAAATGATAGATAGGGTTCAGTAGCACTGTTTTTTGCAGGAACAAACTTCACCTTTCTCGCCCAGCCGTTGTTTCCTTTTCCATAATCATGGATGCAGTGTGCAGCCGTAATCAGAAGACTTTTGCCAATCATTGAGGCTGAACAAACAGTGTTGTAAGTAGTTCCCCCAAAAGCCATATATAACTTTCCGGCTCGACGGTATAAATTGTTCTGAGCGGGATTAGTAGTGCCGCCTAAAACACGGGAAGTAGAGTAAGGTACTTTAGAAGTTCCAAAAGATAATGGGGAATTTATTGGTAAATTTAGTTGCTCATTTGTGTTGGAGTTACCATTTGAAGGTTTTACTGCACCCGATGTACCAGTAACAATACCCGTGCTGAAAGAAGCGTTGGCTGGAGGCTTAAGCGAACTTATTGGCATCCGCGATTTAAGTCGGTTTTCAGGTAAAGTATTGAACTGCTGAGTTCTGTATGACTGATTAACGCTATCAGATGAGACAGTTGAAGACCGATTTTGCGCGATCGCTCCATAGCTTTGTAAGCTAAGTAGCAATCCAGTTGAGACAATAGCTAATGACTGTCTAACAAATACTTGCATTTTATTCCTCCTTAGTGTGTCAAATTCTTTGGTTATCTGCTTGATCAAAGTTTTGCAAATACACCAATAATATTTGCAATATGGCTAGGCAATAAGCTAAAACAGAGAGCCATAGCTCCATTCCCTATTCCCTAACAGACGCGATTAATCGCATCTCTTGTCTATCTACTCACTGCCTATTACGCTTGCACTGTGCTTCTCTGCGAGAGACTTCTCTACGAGAGGCTTCTCTACGAGAGGCTTCTCTACAAGAGGCTTCTCTACAAGAGGCTTCGCCAACGCCAACGCCAACGCGCAAATAAGTTCAAAAATCCAAGCGGATTTCTACAGGCAATAAAGCCGACAAACTGATCGACAAAATTTAGAATAAAAAAATTACCAAAAATATTCGTTCATCTTTTATGCAGTCTTATATGCAAGATTATGTATGTAAGATGGCAAAAAAATACATTGTAATTTAGCTCATTGTATGCAGGGAATTAGCGGTTTGTATTGACTCACTAAAAAATGACCATATCTTCAATATCAATCCCAATAAGTGGTGCAATCTCTGGTAGTATTATTTTGTTTTTGTACAAAGATGTGTGTATATTGTAGCCTTACTCATGGGAAGTGCCGGAGGCAATGGGGTGATTTCTATGCGTCTTCATACAAAATTGGTATTAATCATTCGTAAGCAATAATATCCCGGCTTATTCAATAATTCGAGGATCTAAGTCTTACTGAAAAGAAGCGATTATAGCGATTATATTGTTGAATCGGAAGGTGCATATCGGCTATCAAAGTGACAGTTAGTAGTTATATCGTTGAGGATTAGACGAATGCCATTAGAAAGCGCTAGAAAACCATCTCAAATGTTGTTCAAATTACTGGGTAGTGTTGCATTGCAGATATTATTTTTTAGTAATTATGTCTTTGCCCAAAGCAATATTATACCTGATGATACTTTGGGTAGCGATCGCTCCCTTGTCACCCCCCTAGACACAATCAACAATTTACCAGTTGACTTAATCGATGGTGGCGCAGTTCGCGGAATCAATTTATTTCATAGTTTTCAAGAGTTAAATGTCAGCGAAGGACGAGCAGCTTACTTTTTAATTAATAACTCTGACATTCAGAATGTGTTGACTCGCGTTACAGGTAAAAACCCCTCAGAAATTTTCGGGACTCTGGGTATAATTAGCGATTCTAACCCTAATTTATTTTTAATTAACCCCAATGGTATTATCTTCGGCCCCAACGCTAGTTTAGATATGGGCGGTTCATTTATTGCCACAACTGCTAATGGCGTTAATTTAGGACAAACAGGTATATTCAGCGCCTCAGAACCCGCCAAAAGTAATTTACTCAGCATTCAACCTTCAGCGCTATTTTTTAATGCTATTAACAATCAGGCAGAAATTATTAACAATTCGAGGGCTACATCTACAGTATTAGGTTCTGCGTTGAATGGCAATCCTCAACGTTCGATATTAGGATTAACAGTGCTTGATGGCAAAGATTTATCACTGATAGGCGCAAATGTCACTTTGGATGGAGGGTTTATATTTACTCCTGATGGGCGGGTGGAATTGGGAGGTTTAACAGAACCAGGAATAGTTAATTTAGATTCTACTGGTTTGCGTTTTCCTGATAATGTAGCACGAGCCGACGTATCCCTTGCAAATGAAGCTTCTGTTTTTATTGTATCTAGTGGTGTAGGTAGTATTGCTGTTAACGCCCGCAATTTTAATCTTTCAAGTGGCAGCAGTTTCACAGTTCTAAATCAAGGTTTAGGAAATATTAATGGCTCCACAGTAAATATTGAAATTAATGCTATCGATAACGTGATTCTTGAGGGTACAAGTTCGTCTTCTAGTATAATTTTAAATGTAGTACAAGGTACTGGAAATGCCGGAAATATAGTCATCAATACAGGCAATCTTGAAATTATTGGTGATGCATCAATCGGTTCTTTGAGTAATGGAAAAGGTAATGCTGGGAATATTGATATCCGAGCTAGAGAGAAAGTGACAATTTCTGGAAGTGGTGCAACAAGTGCAATTGGTAGTTCTGTCGGACAAACAGCAGAAGGTACGGGAGGAAATATTAACATCCAGACAAAAAGTTTTGCTTTAAATAATGGTCAAATTGGCAACAATAGTTTAGGACGCGGGAATGCGGGTAGTCTTCAAATAAATGCTACTGAATCTTTTACGGTTAAAAATGCACAAATAGGAACTAGTAATTTTGGACAGGGAGATGCCGGAAATATCACAATAGAAGCAGAAAACGCTGATATTTTCTTTGATTCAAGTTATATAGCTAGTAGTGCGGGAGGAAGTTTATTATCAGGAAATATAGGTAGTGGTCAAGCTGGTGATATTTTAATTAAAGGGCGATCGCTTTCTTTGACTAACAGCACCATTAACGCCAGTACCACAGGAGAGGGAAACGCAGCAAACATACTCCTAGAAGTACAAAACAATGTTTCCCTAACAAATAGTTCTATCTCTGGTACTGTTGCTCAGTCAGCTACTGGTCAGGGTGGTAATGTTACTATTGAATCTGGTTCCCTTTTCCTAACAGATGGTTCAGTGGTAAATGTTAGCACTTTTGGTAAAGGAAATGGTGGTAATGTAACTATCCAAGCTAAAGATAAAATATCGATTGGGGGAAACGATAGCGTAAGTGGAATAAGTAGTAGTGTTGGAGAGTCAGCTATCGGTAATGGAGGAGATATTAATATCCAGACAGGTTCACTTTTATTAAATAACGGTATCATTGGCGCGGCTAACTTGGCAGCAGGAAAAGCAGGTAATATCCGCATCAATACAACAGATTTGATTTCTGCAAGCGGCGACTCTGCAATATCAACTTTTAGCACAGGACAAGGAGATGCAGGAAATATAGTTATTGAAGCGAAAAACGCCCCCATCTATTTTGACAGAACTTTAGTACAAAGCGTTGCAGCCTTTAATTCCCAAGGAGTGGTAGGCGGTGGTAAAGGAGGCGATATCACAATTAAAGCGCGATCGCTTTCTTTAAGCAATGATACTGACATACAAAGCAACGCTTTCGGACAAGGAAATGGAGGCAATATATTTGTAGAGGTGCAGAATGATGTGTCGTTGAGCAACTCTAGCATAAATAGTGGAGTGATAGAGACAGCTACTGGTAAAGGTGGTGATATTAATATTCAGGCTGACTCGCTTTTTTTGACAGATAACTCTTTTGTGAATAGCAGCAGTATTGGTAAGGGAGATTCAGGTAATATATCTATTAATCTCCGCAATAGCTTGCGAAGTAATAACAGTTCAATTGGGACAGCTAGCACACAATCTTCAGGTGGTGCTATTAATATCACAGCAAAAGATATACGGCTGCGGGGTGATAGCGATATCGCTACAAATGTTCTGAACGGTGCAGGTGGTGGTGGTAATATTACCCTAACCGCCAATACTATCATCGCCCTAGAAGACAGCGATATCTTAGCATTTGCTCTTGATGGTAAAGGCGGCGATATCACTTTTAATACCCAAGCATTCTTAAGTTCTCCACTATATCGTCCTCAACCTCAAACAGTTGATAGAGCAAATTTGAGGACAGAATTAGAGGGCAATAACCGCGCTGACATCAACGCCAGTGGTGCAATTTCTGGTAATATCATCGGTGTGCCCGATATTACTTTTATACAAAACAGTCTCACAGAATTACAATCTAATCCTATTGATACTAACGCGTTAATTGCCAATAGTTGTATTGCTCGAAGTCCCAAGCAAGAAGGCACTTTTGTAATTACAGGTACTGGTGGTTTACCTATCCGTCCTGGTAATGCTTCAGCTTCAACCTATCCTACAGGTGATGTACAAAATGTTAGCCATCAGTGGAAGAAAGGTGACTTTATTGTTGAACCACAAGGAGTCTATAGGCTAGCAAATGGCGATTTGGTAATGAGTCGAGAATGCCGTTAAATTTATTGAAGCTTGAGAATTTCAGTAATTTCAGATCCCCGACTTCTTAAAGAAGTCGGGGATCTTGTTTTTGATGAAATTAAATAAAATGTAAATACATATTCAATTATCAACCTTATCAAATTATAGGAAAATAGTATGACACTGAGCAAAACTGAAAAAATGGGCAAAGTAACTACTACAATCACTATTACTAACCAAATTGACCAGACTCTTGCAGAAAGAGGATTTATTCCATCAGAACAAATACGCTCAATTACTTTACATCATGTTTTAGTTGATACAGGTGCAACCAGGTTGTGCTTACCTACAAATATTATTTTTGACTTAGGATTGCCTCTTCAAGGAGAAGTAGACGTTAAAATCGCTACAGGAGTACACAAAGCTCGGATTTTTAAAATGTTACATCTTTCAGTTGAGGGAAGAGAAGGGACATTTAATTGTATTGAATTACCAGAAGGTTCAGATCCTTTATTAGGTTTAATACCTTTAGAAGATTTAGGATTAGAACCAGATCTATTGAATCAGAAATTGCGAGTTTTGCCAGTGGAAGGAAAAGATACTTATTTAATGGTTTTGTAATTATATCCAGACGCAATACATCGCCATCTCTACAATCATAAATCTTTTGTAGAGACGGCGATAAATCGCGTTTCTGGTCTAGAGGAAACGCGTCTCTGGTCTAGAGAAGACGCGATTTATCGCGTCTCTACATGAGGGTTTTGGGCTTATACTCTTGAATTATTGTGCGTTAAAACGCTTGATACCGCAGCGAAAACGTAAGACCATTATCTTGTAGAGTATTTCCTCCACTACTCACATCTATTAACGGAATACCATAATCTAAACGCAAACTTAAATCTCGAATTGGTTCCCAAATTAAACCTAATCCTAAACTTGCAAGTGTCTCTGAATTGGAATTACTACCACGAATATTCCATGCTGTACCAATATCAAAGAAAGGTGCAATTTGCAATGCATTTGAATTCGATGTTAAAGGAATGCGAACTTCAACTGAACCTGTAATACCATTGTCTGCTACAAATTGATTTTGACGATAGCCGCGAACTGTATCAACTCCACCAATACTAAATTTTTCCAAAGATAGTAATGAATCTCCTGTGAGTTGTGCATTAAGTCTTGCTAATAATATTGTTCGTGGTGATAACCGCTCTACCCACTGAAATTGTCCTAACCAAGAGAAAAAACGTCCGTCAGTACCTGAGTTGTTTACTGTAGCATCGAACGCACCGATACCAAGATTAAATTGAGAACGAGCCGCTAAAACTCTTGTAGCACTGCGTTCTACCCAATCTTGTGAAAAACTAATGACTGTAACTTTTGATTCGCCATTTTCCGGGCCTTCAGAAAAAGAAAAAGGAATGTTATTGAGTAGAAATGTTTGGCTGCGACGTAAATTTAATCCTAAACCAAGAGCAAATTCAGATTGAGGTTTGCGGTACAAAGGTTGACGATAAGTGAAAGAATAAGTTTGTGCTTCACTTCTAATATCTAAGTCGCGGAACTCATCTTCAATGATGCGGCTGTCGCTGTTATTTACCCGAAACCCAAGAGTACCATTATTCGCATTTAAAGGAATTGTATAGCTAACATTATATAAGTTTAATCCTTCAGTAATTCCATATTCAGCACTCAAGCGATCGCCAAAACCCAACAAGTTATCATGGTTAATAAACACTCCTGCTTGGGTAGAACCAATACTGGGAGTTTGATTGTTAGCTGCAAATACTCCGCCATGAAACGCAGGTGCTTCGGTAACTGTTACTTGTAAGATATTGCTACCGGGAGTGCTACCAGCAGTCAACTGGGCATTTACCCGCTCAATTAAAGGGTCGAGTTGTAATAGTTGCAGTGCTTCTTCCAAGCGTTTTTGATTTAAGGGTGTAGAGGAGGCTTTTTCAAGACGCGATCGCACGTATACTGGTTGCAAGCTCCTTAACCCAGATAGTTCAATTTTTTCTAGTTCACCTTCTACTACCTGAATTTGTACCACGCCATCAGTAAGATTTTGATTGTTAGGCAAAAATGCGCCGCTAGTGACGTAGCCGTTTTTGATGTAGAGTTCGGTGATATCTGAACGTAATTGAATCAAGTCTGCAAAAGTTATTTGGCGATTTTGAAATGGCTGGATTAACTCTGCAATTTCATTTTTTAAAACTGTAACTCCCAAAACTTCAACTTTTTTAACTAAAAAACTTTCACTACTCGGAAAAGTTGTATCCGGTGGTGTTGGTGTATCAGGAAAATTAAAGATAGGAGGAGAAGAAGAAGGCGGAGTGGGGGGAGAAGTTGGTGAGGGGATTGGTTGGGGAATAGTTTGTTCGAGGGTTTCTGGTGTCGTTGGGGGGATGTTAACTCCAGGTGGAGGAGTGGATTGAGCAGACACAACACTAGGGAAGATAATTAAACTCAAGAATAAGGCTATATTGTAGTGCAAACCATCGCGAATTTTAGCTAGATTTACTGTCTCTTGCCAAACCTTGAAATGTCGATAAAATTGAATTTCTGAGTCTCTCATAGGTCTTTTCAAGTTATCCCCACACCCTACAGCAACCTCTGACTTTTCTAAATACTGTGAACAGTCAGACTTCAACTTCTCTCAAACCCCGTTACCAAAAAATTGGTGTTTTCCATTGCGGGCTTTCAGACTAAAATTTTTGTAATAATTTCATCTTTATTGCCAGTTGCAAAATTAGCAAAGTGCTTTGCTAAAGGTGGTACAACTACTAAGGGATTGCTAAATCCAGAGAAAATATGAACGCTTTCAAA
>JBGTMK010000818.1:0-7630 GCA_041743605.1 Nostoc sp. | reverse complement strand
CGTAAATTCATCAGGAACATCTGCTGTAACCTGATTGTCTGATAGACAGCCTCATGTTTAGACTGGCGGGCAAATGCGATGTATTTTTCTAAAGATTTGTATGTATCTGAAAGTGAATAGCCTAACTGGATAATTTGCCACGATCCTTGATAACCGTTGTAGTTTGCCATCGTCACATCACCTGCTTCCACACAGCCAATAAATCCCCGCTCTAAAAAGGGAATATCGGTGGCAATATGGTTACACCAAACGTTAATATGACTTCCATGAATATGTAGAACGACTCCTCTAAGTTTTAAATCATTTAACTTTTCATTCAATTGAATTGTCATCTCAGAAAAAGCGTAGCCTGTAGGAATATCATGGAAGATAGAAACCAACAACATCGCATACATACTGTAAGCAAAACAGGAATCTTCTGTATTACCAAACTTAAGTGAGTAGTTGACTGCTTTGAGTACGACTAAAGGAAAAATATCAGGTCTACCAAGATAAGTAGGTGGTCCCAAACTTGTCAACAGACTAATTACTGTTTTAATATTGGGGTCTTGAATTATTGGAGCATCAATTAAATCAGAAACTTGTCTATTGTCTAGATTGGTTAATACCTGGTTTTTTTCAACTGCGATCGCACCTTGTATTTGCTCATTTGAATCAGGAAATATCACACCAAAAAGTCTTAAAGCTTCTAATCCCAATATCAACGCCTCTTCATACCTACCTGCAACTTGGTAGAGTCGGATTTGCAGTATATAAATATTGGCTTTTTCAATATAAGATTCTGCTCTAATCAATAGTATTTCAAATAATTTTTCCTCTGGTTCTAAATTGCCTGTTAAGAATTCACACTCAGCTAGTTCTCTGAATAAACTAAACGTTTGTTCATATTGTTCAATCCAAGCATTCTCACCTAAAAGATGCATGGCAACACTAAAAAACTTTTTAGCAGGAGTATAGGCTGTAGATGCTTTTGCTTTCTTACCAGCAATTAAATTCAATCGTACTAATTCATCTTTTTCTGTCTGCTCAACAATTATATCTACTGCGAGATTGAGTTGATTGACTAAATCAAAAATTTGTTCATTCACTTGTTCATAACTAGCATTCTTCAGCAAAAGCTGCCCAATCTTCAGATGCACTGCTGACTTGGATTCATCAGCAATTAAGGCATAAGCAGCTTGTTGAACTCGATCATGGTAGAAACGATAGTTTCTATCAGCACTTTCATCCGACTCAATGGGAATAATTAATCCTCTTAAAATTGCTTCAACAAGTGCATTTGCTGTTTTTTCAATAGATTGTTCTCCAACAATTGCTAAAACTTCTAAATCAAAGCGATTACCAATACAAGAGGCTAACTTCAGCACTTGTTGAGTTGCAATTGGAAGTTTTTGCATCCGCCCAATCATTAGATTGACAATATTATCTGTAATACCTTGGGCTTCAATTTCAGTTATATCCCATTGCCAAACACCATCTTGGCGGTTAAAATTCAGCAGATTTTCTTGATGCAGTGTTTTCAGAAATTCATTGACAAAAAAGGGATTGCCGTCAGTTTTTCGGATAATTAATTGGGCAAGAGTTTCTACTTGTTCTGGTGAACTATGTAAGGTATCAGCAATTAACTGATTGACATAGATAGGATTCAACGGTGTCAGCAGAATTTCAGTCGTTCTTGCTCCATACTGGCGAACCTTCTCTATCATCAAGTTGAAGGGATGTACAACATCAATTTCATTATCTCGATACGCCAAAATGAAGCAGAGATACTGGATACTAGAGCCGGTAATAAGAGTTTGAATTAAATTCAAAGTAGCGGTGTCTGCCCACTGCATATCATCTAAAAAAATAGTGAGTGGATGCTCTTTTTGAGCAAAGACGCTGATAAAGTTCTGAAACACCAAGTTAAATCTATTTTTAGATTCGGCAGGCCCCAACTCTGGTATGGGAGACTGTTTTCCAACAATTAGTTCAACTTCTGGAATTACATCTGTGATTAGTTTGCCATTGTTCCCTAATGCTGCTTGTATTTGCTTTTTCCAGGTAGCAAGTTGATCTTCCGGTTCAGTTAAAAGTTGTCGAGCTAATGTTTGAAAAGCTTGAACAATTGTGGAATAAGGAATATCTCGTTTGTACTGATCAAACTTACCAGAGATAAAAACCCCGCGTTCTCTCACAATGGGCTTATGAATCTCTTTTACCAGAGAAGATTTCCCAACGCCAGCATAGCCAGAAACTAACACTATTTCTGGTTTTCCTTGGCTAACAACTCGCTCGAATACTTGTAAAAACTTGGCAATCTCTAGTTCTCGCCCATACAATTTTTGAGGAATTTGAAAGCGCTCTGAGATATCTTGCTCACCCAAAACAAAGGATTGAATTTGTCCGGTTGTTTCCAATTGTTTTAAGCAACATTCTAAATCCAATTGCAAACCTAAAGCGCTCTGATACCTTTGTTCTGCAACCTTCGACAGCAATTTGATGATGATGTCACAAAGCATTTGAGGAATATCAGAGTTTAGCTTTTTCGGGGATAGCGGAGATTTGGCAATATGACAATGCACCCACTCTAAGGGGTCTTTACCTTGAAATGGTAGCTGACCTGTGAGAATCTCATAAAAGGTAACTCCCAGTGAATACAAATCGCTGCGATGGTCAATTCCTCGATTCATCCGCCCAGTTTGTTCAGGTGATAAATAAGGTAAACTGCCTTCAATGCAACTGGAACTGCTAACTATTTGCTGTTGGTATGGAATGAAGGCAGCAATTCCAAAATCGGCAATTTTTACCTGATTAGTTTCGAGGTTAATTAAGATATTTTGCGGCTTAATATCCTTGTGGACAATGTGATGAGTGTGGATTTGTGCGAGTTTACTGGTGATTTCAATGGCAATCTTCAGAAACGGGACAGGCTGTTGAAATTGGTTTATGAACTGGTCGAGCGATCGCGCCTCAAAATCCTCCATAATTAAATAAGGGATTCCCTGGTGCATCTCTAAGGCGTAAACTTTGACTGCTGCTGTGGTATTTAACCTTTGAGCGATCGCATATTCGTGTTTGAGTTGTTCAATATTATTGGGTGTACACTGTTCTGGACGTAGCCCTTTGATAATTACCGGACACTGATCTTTAACCTTAATTCCCCGGTATATGACTGCTTTTACCCCTGCTTTTAACAAAGTGACAATTTTAAATCCGGGTAATGCAATCATCATGCCAAATACTCCAGCCGTGCTTCTTCAGGGATAATCCGAGCTTAATTATTGTATTTTAGATACATTTCTTTGGGCAGATGAAATTTAGATGATATCAGGTTCGGATAATCACTTCTGCTGACTCAAAAACCAAAAATAGGCTAAAATTCAAGCAGAGTAAGCATTTCCCGCTCAGAGACTCCCCATGTTTGATAACCTGCAAACCCAAATTTACCAACTAGAACAATTTGCCAACAGCCTCGTTTCTAACCAATTGACACACCTTAGCGTGGTAAGCGTTGGTATCATCTTTGCCGCCGGCTTGCTCACCAGTCTCACACCCTGTATGCTTTCTATGCTGCCAATTACCATTGGTTACATCGGCGGTTATGAAGCCAAAAGCCGCTTGCAAGCTGCTGCCCAATCAACTTGGTTTGCTTTAGGTTTAGCAACTACATTGGCAGGATTGGGTATTATAGCAGGTTTAGTAGGAAAAGTTTATGGTCAAGTGGGAATTGGTTTGCCGATTATCGTCAGCATTATCGCCATTCTCATGGGGCTGAACTTATTAGAAGCACTACCTCTACAATTTCCATCCTTGGGCGAAACGAATTGGATTTCGCCAGATTTGCCGGCCGGATTGCGTTCCTATTTGCTGGGACTGACTTTCGGTTTAGTGGCATCCCCTTGTAGCACACCTGTTTTAGCCAGCTTGTTAAGTTGGATTGCTAGTACACAAGACTTAATTTTAGGCGCTGTTTTGCTAATTTCTTATACAGTCGGTTATGTAGCACCGTTGATTTTGGCGGGTACTTTTACAGCTTCAATTAAAAAATTACTGGAATTGCGTCGCTGGTCTGGTTGGATTAACCCAGTTAGTGGGGCACTATTGGTAGGATTCGGTGTATTTTCCTTAATTTCTCGGATTCCCCTTGGCAGTTTTTAATATCAATACTTGTATTTGCTTTTACACATAATGACTTTAGAAGATTCAGCGTCCAAAGAATTAAAATGGTGGGCATTACCTGGGAAGTTCTTACGCCAAGAGCTTTTGCCTGTACTGACCAACTTACGACTAGCGATCGCACTACTGCTATTGATTGCCATCTTTAGCTCCACCGGTACTGTAATCGAGCAAGGTCAATCACCCGCATTTTACCAAGCCAATTACCCAGAACATCCAGCTTTATTTGGTTTCCTAACTTGGAAGGTAATTCAGGTAGTTGGATTAGACCATGTGTATCGTACCTGGTGGTTTCTGGCATTACTCATCTTATTTGGCACTAGCTTAACTGCTTGTTCATTTACCCGTCAGTTACCAGCCTTAAAAGCTGCCCAGCGCTGGAAATATTACGAAGAACCACGGCAATTTCAAAAGTTAGCTTTGAGTGCAGAACTAGATACTGGTTCCCTAGATTCCTTAAACCAGATATTACAGAAACACCGCTATAAAATTTTTCCAGATCCAGAAAAAGTAAATCTCCTCTACGCCCGCAAGGGAATAGTTGGACGCATCGGCCCAATTATCGTTCATATTGGCATCGTCGCTATTTTGCTAGGAGGAATTTGGGGGGCGATGACTGGGTTTCTGGCTCAAGAAATGGTTGCCAGTGGCAATACATTTAAAGTGACAAATATTGTCGATGCTGGCCCTTTAGCAGCAGCCCAAGTCCCTAAAGATTGGTCTGTGCGCGTCAATCGTTTTTGGATTGACTACACTCCATCTGGCGGCATTGATCAATTTTATTCAGATATGTCTGTCTTGGATAATCAGGGAAAGGAAGTTGACCATAAGAAGATTTTTGTCAACGAACCTCTGCGCTATCATGGCGTAACTTTCTATCAAACTGATTGGGGAATTGCAGGTGTTCGCGTCCAATTTAACAACAGCCCCATTTTTCAGCTACCGATGGCGCAATTGAACACCAACGGTAACGGACGCATTTGGGGAACCTGGGTTCCGACTAAACCAGATTTGAGTGAGGGTGTCTCCCTATTAGCCAAAGACTTGCAAGGGATGGTATTAATTTATGATGCCACTGGCAAACTCGTTGATACAGTCCGCGCTGGGATGTTCACCGAAATCAATGGCGTGAAGCTGAAAATTCTGGATGTCATTGGTAGCACCGGCTTACAAATTAAAGCCGATCCAGGCATCCCAATTGTTTACACAGGGTTTGGTTTGCTAATGCTGGGTGTGGTGATGAGTTACTTCTCCCACTCGCAAATATGGGCATTACAAAAAGGCGATCGCTTATATGTTGGTGGCAAAACTAATCGCGCCCAAGTTGCTTTTGAACAAGAAGTTTTAGAAATTTTAGATCGCCTAAGTTCACAACCAAAAGGTGAGGAAAAAGAAACGGCGATTGAAGTTTAAACCCATAGCAGAGTAGAACACAGAGTAATCCTCCGCGTTCCTCTGCGATTTCCTTTGCGCTCCTCTGCGTTTAAAACTTACCTTCCTTTTGGTGACGCACTTCAACCACAGTATGTACATTACCACGAGGCGTGAAATCTGCTTTCACAGTGACTTCCAACGGATCACAAGCAGCTACAAAATCATCCAAAATTTGATTAGCAGACTCTTCGTGGGAAATATAGCGATCGCGGTAACTATTAATATAAAGTTTGAGTGCCTTTAATTCCACTACCCGTTCATCAGGTACATAGCTAACGTAAATTGTCGCAAAGTCAGGATAACCGGAAAACGGACATTTACAGGTAAATTCCGGCAAAGTAATGTTAATGTCATATCGCCTCCCCACACGCGGATTCGGAAAAGTAATCAGTTTACCTTCCGCAATGTCGCGTTCGCCATACTTCATTTCTTGGCTTGCTTGAGATGCACTTTCAGATAATTTATCGGTTGTCATTTGTCAGTTGTCACTTGTCATTGGTTATTTTAGCCGTCTTTACATCCTTTTAGTAATTGTTGTAGAGACGTGATTAATCGCATCTCTACTCTTCCTTCTGCCAATCTGGACAATTCTCATCTTCACAACCATTGGGATGCATGGCACAAACTAACAAATTACCACCATAAACTTGACCGTGGTAATGAGTACAACCAATGCAAGCAGGATTCTTTTCGGCTGTGGGTTCAACTGAATAGGGAAAACCCGGATCTACATCCGCTACAATGTCTTCCAGTTCCCAGTAAGCTTCCAACATTGGTTCAGCTAAATCCTGTAAATACTGATCGACTTCAGTGAAAATGTTACTGTGTACTTGATCAGTGACTTCTTCCGTTAACTCCAAAAATGCGTCAACCACTTCACCCATTCCCAGGAAGAAACGCTCTACTTCATCAGCCACCGTTTCAACGATTTCTACTAAATCTTTTTGCCACTGTTCCATAAACTTGACACCTTTGCAGGCTATAAACAGGACGCTTTGTGTTATCTGGCTTGAAGCACTAAATTACACACTAGTACAGCAAGGCTGAATTCGTAATTCGTAATTCGTAATTCGTAATTAATTATTTGCAAGGGTTTTAGACATTTAAAATGGGTGGCTTATTTACGCCGTGCGGTACTAGGCAATGTATCTTATCAAGTTTCTATCCGAAGTGTCATGTCAAGATGCCACTGATTGCTAATATTTCGATCAAAGAATGCTTTTTATTAATCGCGTTGCAATCGTTTTAGCTCGTCTTGCAGGTTTAGCACTTCTTGGCGTAACTTATCTACATTTTCATCATTTGATGCCTCTTTCACCGTTGGTTCTTCATCGTCCTCTAAAATTTCAATGCGGCGAGGTTCAGAAGGGGGTGTTGTCTCAGAGGTTTCAGCAGATGGTTGGGCTTGTTGGGCTTGCTTCATCATTTCTTCAACGAAGCGGCGGGCTTCTTCGGTGTTCATTTCGCCCTTGGCAACCATTTCATCTGCCAGTTTTTGGACTTGCGATCGCACTTGGGCTAATTTTCCCCCTGCTCTCTCACCTGCGTAAGAAGCTAATCCAACACCGAGGTAAAAAGCTTTTTGAACAATATCTCCAAAACCAGGCATTGTTGCTGACCGCTCCTAAAAATAGGGCGACCCGGAGACTACGCCTACCACAAGCCTCCCGTGTTGCTGCTACCTTCCGGTTCTGACAAGATTTGGGTGTTGCGATCGCATAGATCCAGGTCTTCTAAAAGCATAGCATTAAAATCCAGTAAGTGTGTGTTATTCCATAACAATTCGCCATTCATAAAGTTGATAGTTGACGCAGCCGTGTTTCACCAACGGGTCATCAGCTACAATTGCTTCTGCTTCATCCCTTGAGGCTGCCTCAAACAGCAACATCCCACCTCTTTGCTCTGCCTAATAGCCTGTTCGCGCTTTGTGTCCTTTAGCAATCAAGTCCTGAATGTAGACTTTGTGGGCAGGTACATATTGGTCAAAGGTAGGTTTATCGACTTTGCCTTCTTCAATTTTGACAAACCAAGGCATAAG
>JBGTMK010000817.1:0-5029 GCA_041743605.1 Nostoc sp. | reverse complement strand
CCCTAACCCTCCCCTTGGAAAGGGGAGGGAACTGTATTTCTAGTTTCCCCCCTTTCCAAGGGGGGATTAAGGGGGGTAATTCGACTTGTGTGTACACTGTAGACCAAGGCAAGGGTGAGAAATATCAGCATATTGGTATCCATCCCCAACGTCAGCAAGGCTTATTTTACATTGGTGTCGTCTTGCCCCTTGGGCGATTGGAAAGTAGACAGATGCGGGGTTTAGCTGATTTAGCAGCAAAATATGGCAGTGGAACTCTCAGGCTAACCCCTTGGCAAAATTTGCTCCTGACAGATATTCCTCAGCAATGGGTTGCTGATGTCCAAAGTGAAATTGCTTTTTTAGGATTAGATTCCTCAGCAACCAACATCAAGAGTGCATTAGTTGCCTGTTCTGGTAAAAAGGGTTGCGCCTCTTCGGCTACGGATACTAAAAGTCATGCGTTGACATTAGCGGAGTATCTTAAAACTCGCGTTCCTCTCGATTGTCCAGTTAATATCCACTTCACTGGCTGCGAAAAATCTTGTGCCCAGCATGGCAAGAGTGATATTACTCTCCTCGGCGTCAACATTGAGGCTGACAATGAAACTATAGAGGGCTATCACGTTTATGTTGGTGACAGCAAACATAAATTCGGACGTGAACTATATCAATATGTAACTTTTGCCGAACTACCTGCATTAATAGAGCGGATGCTATATGTATATAAAATTAAACGCCTAAATTCTGATGAGTCCTTTGGGGAATTTGCTAATCGATATGCACTGACACAATTACAGCAATTATTTAACAAAACAAAATTCTTCTTCAATTTAGAGAAGTTGGCAATCTAAGCCTTTCGTTTTTTATACCTCAATCCAAAATCCAAAATTTAAAATCCAAAATTTAATGCCCGACTATATCCGAGATGCCAACGAAATTTACCGTAATTCCTTTGCAATCATCCGGTCAGAAGCGAACCTAGATGTGTTGCAATCTGATGTAGCAAAAGTTGCTGTACGTCTAATTCATGCCTGTGGAATGACGGATATTGTCACTGACTTGGGATATTCACCAACAGCAGTGCAATCCGCAAGGGCAGCATTAGCCGCAGGAGCGCCAATTCTGTGCGATTGCCGGATGGTAGCCGATGGCGTTACCAGGCGGCGGTTGTCTGCAAACAATCAAGTTATCTGTACCCTCAACGAGCCAGAAGTGCCAGAACTTGCCCAGCGTATGGGTACTACAAGGTCGGCAGCAGCTCTAGAATTATGGCGATCGCACCTGGAAGGATCAGTGATTGCAATTGGCAATGCGCCCACAGCACTTTTCCGACTGTTAGAAATGCTCGATGAAGGAGTGCCCAAACCTGCGATTATCTTAGGCTTTCCAGTGGGGTTTGTCGGTGCGGCAGAATCGAAAGCCGCACTGGCAGCAGATAGCAGAAATGTACCATTTTTAACCTTACATGGTCGGCGCGGTGGAAGTGCGATCGCGGCAGCAGCAGTTAACGCCCTGGCAACGGAGGAAGAATGAACATGAAACCCAAAGGTCGTCTCTATGGAATTGGTGTCGGTCCAGGCGATCCAGAACTATTAACTCTGAAGGCGCTGCGGTTATTACGTGCGGCTCCTGTAGTAGCTTATCAATCAGCCACAGATAAACAAAGTATTGCCAGAGCGATCGTGGCGCAATATCTTCCTGGCAATCAAATCGAGGTGCTATTTCACCTCCCCCGCGCTTTGGAACCAGAAAAGGCAAAGTCTATTTATGATAAGGAAATTGAACCAATCGCCGACCATTTAGCAGCAGGTCGAGATGTCGTAGTGCTATGTGAGGGCGATCCATTTTTCTATGGTTCCTTCATGTACCTGTTCACGCGGTTATGTGACCAGTACGAAACAGAAGTTGTCCCCGGAGTTTCCTCGCTGATGGCTTGTCCGGTAGCCTTGGGTGTACCTTTTACCTACTACACCGATATCCTCACAGTCTTACCCGCCCCATTGCCAGCAGAAGAACTGACTACACATCTGCTGATGACTGATGCAGCGGCAATTATGAAGCTAGGTCGCCACTTTACCAAAGTGCGGGATATCCTGCATAAATTAGGACTTGCATCACGGGCAAGATATATTGAGCGGGCATCAACATCACAGCAACGCATCGTCCCCTTAGATGAAGTTAATCCAGATGAAGTACCCTATTTTTCAATGATTGTGATTCCTACCAAAAATCGACTATAGTCCTCAATACAGTTAAGATAAGACCAAAACACTTGTAGAGACGGCGATTTATCGCGTCTCGAAAACCCAAAATTTTTGCCAGCCGCCCTTAACCCAAGCGTATTGCTATAGTCCTTTGTTGAACGAAAATCCCAAATAGAATAACCTCCTGGCAGATTGAACCAGGAGAGTTGAAAAAATGGATTCATCTTTACAAGCGTTGTAGCAGACTCAAGCCGTGGGTATCAGTACCACAGGTATTGAAAAGAAAGTATTCATCAGCTAACTTTTGCACTTGTTCTGATTCCACTATGCTGGGTTTCCAGGGACTAGGGTTATTGTAGGCATAGAAACTTTCCACGCCATCGATCCCCTTATCGGCCGCAGCTGGAATTAAGTCAAAATGCGATCGCTTGTAACGAGCTGGATGAGCCAAAACTGCCAACCCCCCGGCTTCATGAATAGCAGCAATCACGTTACTTGCCTGATACTCTTGGCCTGTAGTCGCCCTTCTTTGCAGATAGGGTTTCATACTAGGGTGTTCTGTCCCGAAAGCGTAAGCCAAAATATGAACTTCTATATCCAAAAGGTTGGCATTGATTTCCACGCCACTCCACAGGTGAGGAGTGCTTTCACCAGGATTATTCCACTTCCAGTCTTCTAACCAAGCAAGTGCAGCTTGATAGCCGATAATACCATGATGATCGGTGATGGCTAACCCTTTTAGACCAATAGCGATCGCTTGTTCCATCAATCCACTCGGCTGCAACCTCCCATCCGAGTAGACAGTGTGCGTATGAAAGTTGAATAACCTTGGACAACTATGTGCATCAATGTTATGGAATATTTGCTTCAAAAGTTCTGTGGAAGCAGTAGTCCGGGCCAAATTTACAGCCATAACCCCCTCTGAATAAAAATATAAATTCTCAACACACTAAAACGCCACATCTACAGATGAGAAATATCCAGCACTAAAAATTTAGTGTTGGCTGCTACTTTCTCAGCTTTCTCAGCAAATTTTTCAATATGTTAAGACTACGTTAGCAAATCTTAACCTCAGTGGTCATGGGTGTTTTGGACTACTTTGATTTTAAGTAGTAATAAATAATGCATCCAAAATTTCATAAGTATGCCTATAGCATCTGTGGTAAATGACTTAGATACTAGAGACTTGGTAGAGTTATGATCTCTAATAAGCCTAAAATGCAATTCTGTATTGTGTGTAAAAAGGTTATTTTTATCAGTGATTACACTGTTTTTATTTAACCAGTAATGACTTTAGCCCGCCGCAGGCATCGGATGAGTGAATAGAGCGGCATGAATAATTCAAGGTTTGTAGTGGGGGCTTTAGCCCTCATTTAAGGACTAAAGTCCTTACTACGAACTAATTTCAAGATTTTTTACATTACTTAATCTACTTTGATTTATTCTCGCCTACTTACTTAAGTCTACAAAGCTTGGAGAAAACTAGCGATGTCTACGACGGGCTATGCCTACGCTTTGGCTGCATTATACCCCTCGCGCAATCCCAAAAGAATCTCCCTTCAAGGTGACTCCAAGGGGTTCTATTACCACCTCGCGGCTAAGGGACGCCTCAACCCTTCCGGCAATCACAGCCGAGAATTGATGTTCTTTTGCAAGCAAAACGATCCTTTCGGCATCTTGTTCCGACTCTGTATAGAATGCAAATCCTGCACCGTAATTGAACACGGAAAGCATCGTCTCGGCTCCGCCTTCAAGATGACCCTCGACAAACGTAAATATCTCTGGCACTGGAAGCATTGTTTCAATGACGTACCGAAGCGGCTTCACCGACCGCATCAGTTTTTGCCAGCCATGACCAGTAATATTTTCCATCGCCGTGGGACGAATTCCCTCACCAAGTACCGCCTGTACAAGAGGCGTGTAAAGATACGACGCAGCATTCATCGCTTCCCAGAACTCCTGCCCACTTGGAAGTTTTGTTCTATAGCCATCAGGGAGCGACTCAGCGAGCTTTCGCAGTGGGGTAAAGCCATTCTCATGGGGTCCCGAACTCTCGACAAGAACAATGGTATTTCCGGCATCCAGACGCGAACTGTCAATGGGAGCGACACCAGCCGGCATAACCCCAAAAACCGAGCCGGCGATGTCGAGCCGCCCTGAAATCATCTTAGTTTTTAGTTGAGGAGTTTCCCCTGAGAGATACACACATCCCACTCGTTTGCACCCCTCAACGACTCCATCCAGAAACCCATCAAGAAAAGCGGGGGTAAAGATCGTTTCAGGAGTACTCGACGGCAGATAAAGACCGAGAAGTATAGTCTGCATACCAGAAGTTGCAGCGTCGTTCGTCAGACACGAGATGATCTTGATCCCAATATTCCACCAGAATCGTCGAAGTTCTTCTTCGGAAAGATCATCAGGGCGAGTATCGTCTGCAGTGCCCAGACCTTCGGGGACAAGTGTCATAGAAAGTTCTCTAGCCCCCGCCTCCAGAAACGGAGCGAGGTTGAAGCTGAAAGCGTTAGCGCTTGCTCCCAGACCCGACGCGGGGACAATGCCGTAATTGCTTGCAAAGCCAAGTGTGCGTTTTGCAGCATCGATGAAGCGTCGTTTTGCGGCATCGAGAGTATCGTAATCGACTTGATCGAGAGCTTGAGCCATCAGGTTGCGTTTTAAGTTAGGAGTTAGGATTAGAGACGTGATTATACTCTTACGAGAAACCGCTCTTCGAGCGTCTGTGCGTCTGTGCAAAAGTTAAAAGTTAGAAAAACTCATAACTAACTTTAAAATACCTCATCTTCAATACCGCGCCACCATTCCCCCAAATTCATCAAGTCTTGGTG
>JBGTMK010000816.1:0-2112 GCA_041743605.1 Nostoc sp. | reverse complement strand
GTAAATAGTGCTAGCATCGGCTGGATTAAGCCCTTCGTTTCTCCTAGCTGTTGTGCTAGAGACACTGCCAAAATGTAGGCAACACCAACACCAGCAACACCCCGATAAGGTGAGGATTCGGCTATTAGTTTAGGGTTGAGGATAGCATTAGCTGGCGGTAGTTTTTGGGGGATATCATGATGATCGGTGATAATCACTGCAACACCAAGTTCTCTAGCCCTAGCCACTGGTTCAAACGCAGAGATGCCATTATCTACAGTCAGAATTAATCCCACACCTTCGCTGTGGAACTCTTCAACTATGCGTTTATTAATACCGTAGCCTTCGTGCATCCGGCTGGGAATAGCATAATCTACCTGTGCGCCTAAAGTGCGGAGACTACGCAAAAGTAGAGCAGTGCTGGTCATTCCATCAGCATCGTAGTCACCACAAATCGCAATTTTTGTTTGAGAAGCGATCGCATTTTCCAACAACTCCAAACTAATTGCCAAATCTGGGAAATCTTCTAACGGCGAAGGCAAAACTAAAGACTCTGGATTTAAAAATGCTTGTACCTGTTCTGGTGTTTCCATACCCCGATTAATCAACAACTGGCTGACAATCGGTGAAATATTTGTCAAAATCGCCAGCTTTTGGGCAAATTCTGGTTTTTGCGGATAAATTTGCCAGCGCTGATCAGGTAAGCGCCTGTGAGGCTTTGATACTTCAGATACAGCTCGGTCTAGCACAATAAGAGTTAGGAGTTTTCAGTTATGAGTTTTGAATTGAAAGTTGTTTCTTAACTCATAACTAATAACACTATTTGCGATCTAAAACACGTTTATCCTACCATCATCCATAATATACAACGAGCGATCGCCTGGAGAGCGCCAAGTCGGACGGAGTTCTAGCCGCAATGTACCAAAGTTAGGTTTGGAGACTATTGCTTGTAGTGATAAACCCGTTTCGCTCCAAAATATCAGAGATGTATTTGGATCTGTACCCTCTATTTGTTCTAAATTTAATCTCTGCCCTGGACTCAAAGATATTGCACCAGTCCCGGAGGGCTTTTGGATTTTAATCAGGTTGGGTGTGCTATTTACGACTTCAACTCGGATGTGTTGCCCAGGTGTAAACTGAATTGGGCGAGAACCACACTTAGAAGCACAAGTTCCAGCTAAAGTATTGCTGGGATTATTGATTGCTGTAACTACAATGGTAGCTGCGACTAAAGCAAATGACAAAGGCTTAAACATAATACACAGTATAAGTACTATTATGAAATATTACTTCAACTTAGGACTATTAAGCCTCAGCATATTTTCCAGAATTAAGCTAATGCAAAGCAACATCAGTTCATCATTCTTCAATAAGCGATTTAATCATGATTTAGCCAGTCGTCGAAGTGAATCCTGCTGTTCTTCCTCAAATTCTAAACAAAGTTCAATCGCTTCTTTAATGCGTTCCACTAACTCATCTAAAGTTTTAGCTTGCGTATGACAACCAGGAAGATTTGGGACGGAAGCAACAAAGTAGCCGTCTGCATCTCGTTCGAGAATTACATCAAATTCTCGCTTCATTATGAACTTCCCTGAAGTTAGACTATATTCTCTCATTATTGAAAGAGCGATCGCACATCCTAGTAAAATATATAATCAGGCGATCGCTCAATTGTAGAAATACTCATACAGATTTTTTGCTATTCTAACCAGTTCTCTAATTGCAAATTAAGTATATTTTCAAAATCCTTGATATTGTTCGTAACCAAAATATCATTACGAGAGCGGGCAACGGCAGCAATTAGTGCATCTACTTCTCCTGTTGGTCTACCAATTTGCCTCAATTCACTTTGAATTTTACCAAATTCTCTGGCAGCATCTATATCAAATGGCTCAATGGGTAATAGTTCAGTTAGTTGTGCTAGTGTTTCTAAATTTTTTTCAACTTGCTTATAGCGGTTATCAGTCTTCTGAAGTACAGTAGCAGCAGTGTGTAAACCAACCGAGTAAATTCTCTATCGTCACTTCTGCGAATGCCGCATTTAATGCCTGGAGTAAATCAGGGTATGTCCTTGCACCGATGCGACGAAGAATGTTCTTAATCTTCGACCAACAGTTCTCAATCGGTGAAAAA
>JBGTMK010000815.1:0-5815 GCA_041743605.1 Nostoc sp. | reverse complement strand
TTTTTCACCGATTGAGAACTGTTGGTCGAAGATTAAGAACATTCTTCGTCGCATCGGTGCAAGGACATACCCTGATTTACTCCAGGCATTAAATGCGGCATTCGCAGAAGTGACGATAGAGAATTTACTCGGTTGGTTTACTCACTGCTGCTACTGTACTTCAGAAGACTGATAACCGCTATATCCGCAAGCCATTAGCTTGACCAATATTGATGTTGTATTTTCCACGCTGATCTACCGTCTGGGTGATTTGATTATTAGTAGCTTGCTGATTAAAAGCCCCAGGTTCAGGTTCAATCTCCGGTTCACCTGCAAATGGTAATGCTTTCGGCTCAGTCTCACCGCCTGCATAGTACGCCAGGATGAAATTATCAGCTTGCTCAAAGTTTAAAATGGGATGCTGGCGATCGCCTGTTCTTCTAGGCACGACTTCACGAGCATACATTGCTAAATCTGCAACCCGCACATAACCATCTTTTTGCGAAGCTCCTTTACCTGCTAAGGCTTCAATTAATGCCAGTGTAAAAGCACTGTATGGTCTACCTGCTAGAGATTTTTCATCCGCTTGGGAGGAAGCGATCGCTACTCGTCCTTTTCCTTCATTAAACAAAGCTTGAGCCTCTGGTGGAAGTGGTGCTTTTTCAGCTTCATAGCCCAATTTTGATGTATCTCCTAATCCACCAGCATGGCAACAATCCAATAATAACAACAGCTTTTTCGCGGAAATTGCCTGTAGCTTAGTGATAAGTTCTGTACCACTAATCGCAGTTTTATGTAATTTGGTCTGGTCATAGCCAAAAGGCATTAAGTAATATACTTCTCCTATGGGGCTATTGACCTGATAGCCATGTCCAGAAAAATAGATAATTACTGTAGAATCAGGTGTTGTTGATTTAGCTAATTGGTCTAAAGCTGCAATGATACCCTCTCGGTTTGCCTGTTCTTTAGTCAATAAATGCACTTGTTCAGGTGAATAAGCGCAACGTTCCGGATCTTTGAGGATATTGGCAAGACCGACAGCATCATCTACGGTGTTGGGTAAATCGTCACCAACCCCAACAATACAGGCATGACCTTGGCTAAAGAGTGCGTTCACTTTTGATTAAGTATATAGGTAGTATGGCTATAATTTAGCACCTATCATAAAGTATGAGAATTAGACATTTTGATATCCTAAAAATCTTATTTTTGTCATTGGTGATTGTGATGGAATCTCCAGCCTTAGCTCAGTTAGAGGTTGTAACTAACCCCAAAACAATTACAGTGAACGCAACGAGAAGAGAAAGCCTTACTCGCACGATTACGCTGCGGACTAGCGAGAGAATCAATAATTTCAAAGTAGCTACTTTAATTATGATAATGCGGTGATTTCATTAGTTTTTGAGTTAAACACTACTGCTTCTAGAATCAATTTGCGTTACTTGAGAGAATGAAATAGCCCTAATCTCCGATTACTTAGTTATAAATATTTCAGCTAGTTAAAGCTATAAAAAATCAGATTTGGGAAACTTTCATTGCGCTTACATCTACTTTCCGATCAAATAGAATTCGTGGTTTTAGCAAAAGTTTAAATAGCAACAACAACGAATGTAATTCTCCTGGTGCATTCTGGTGCTTCCACTGTCCCGGACGACAAAAGAGCATTTCTACAAGTCGGCAATGTTGATTTAAGCTTACTGATTGAAACCTAATACGTACTGTGGAAAATTCATCTTTAAACCCAGTACTCACAACCTCACCAGTCAACTTGAAACTCTCTTCTATAATTTCTATATCTATTGGCTGATTAGTAAATAAATAGGCAGGTAACTTTTGATTTAGAGCAATTTCAGCACTTGCTTCAGAAATCATTGTAGTCACACCCCACAAATTTTGATCGCCAACTCTTAGCTGCACTATTCGCCGCAAGTCAAACCATTCATACATATCTGCTTTCGGCGCGTCTATTAAAATTAATAGGGTAATGCCAATCATTATTAAGTTATAAACACTCCATATCCAACCTAAGTTTATACCTGTATTTTGTTGCGTAGTTTCGGGTGCAATATCGAGATTTAGCCATAAACTTACGGCAGTAGCGATAAACAAAATTATCAACGGTAGGGCTAAATTCCAATTAAAAATATAGCGATTCTTAACCATACCCTTAGGTGTAACTTGAAATCCTTTTGCAAAAGGATTAATCATCACTTGGATGGTATTTACTGCTAAAGGAAAACATATTATTAATGAATAAATATCTGATAGTAAAGCTGAACAAGAACGATAATTTAGCCAAGAAAATGTTAGTAAATTCACTAAGTAGTAAGGTAATAAAAAAACTAACAATTCTGCTCCTGTTGAGCGGATGGGAATCACAGCGAAAAATGAATATGCTAATGGGATGAGCAGAAAATAAACACGCGAAATATTACCAAACCAATATAGCAATCCAGCTAAAGAAGCTAACCTTTGCATGAGGGTTAGCCCAGAAATTTTTAAAGGATTAGATTTAATAAATAGCGCCTGGAGTGTACCTTGTCCCCACCTTAATCGTTGGGTTGCATAGCCGGCAATATTTTCTGCTGCTAAACCAGCACTTAATTTTTCATTTAAATAAATCAAACGATATCCTTGAGCAGATAAGCGAATTCCGGTAAAATAATCTTCACTCAAAGATTCAGTTACAAAACCTCCAATCTGATCTAAAGCACTTCTGCGAACGACAAATGATGTACCAGCACAAATCGCACTACCTGAAGAATCACGACTTGTTTGAATTTGACGATGAAATACTTCTGCTTCATGGGTGAGAACATTATCTAAGCCTAAATTACGGGCTATAGGATCAGCATTATAAAAGCTTTGAGGCGTTTGTACAAGGGCAACTTTTTCATCTTTAAAAAAGCCAATAGTGCGAGTCAGAAAGTTTTTGGTGGGGACAAAATCAGCATCAAAAACTACAATTAATTCTCCATTAGTTTTAGCGATCGCATGATTCAAATTACCCGCTTTCGCATAACTGTTATCATGTCGCGTCATATAGTGACAGCCCAATTCTTCTGCCAATTCTTTCATTTCTGAACGATTGGTATCATCCAAAAGATAAATTGTTTTATTTGCATAATCTAGCGCTTGACAACCAATAATTGTCCGCCGTAAGATAAAAACTGGTTCGTTATAGGTTGGTATTAAAATATCAACAGATGGTACAAAGCTACCACTGATTACAGCTAGTGATTTCACGTCTGCTTCGCGGTGACGTTCTTTGATATTCAACATGAATAATAGCTGTATAGTAGTGTTGAGTAGCATTAACATCTCTGCAAAAAATAACCCTAGACTAAATACTCCATTCAACGGATCTACTAAGTTTAAGGTAGATAGCGATCGCCACAGAATGTACCGCAAAGTTAAAATGATTAAAATTCCCACTATTAACCGTTGCGACCAAATTCGGGGTTGTGGGGAGATTTTCATCACCACAAACACAGTTAGCAACAATCCGATAGTGGGTAGTAGAAGATATTTACTATCTATTCTTGGCGCTTCTAACCACATTGGTGGGTGCATTTGCCAGTAATTGATTTGAGCAAAAACTCCACTAATTCTATCTTCACCAGCGAACCATCCTACTACAATGATGCCAGATAAGAAAAAAATGCCTAATAAAATTAGCGTTGCTGTGTGGAATCGAATAACTTTCTTGGAAACAGTATTTTGAGGTGGTTTGTAGCTAAACTTTGATCCTGACATTTCGCCCTTTTTCACCTAAAACGATTCTGCAAAAAAAGCATTTCACCTGATTTTTGTGACGTATTAAAAAAAATGTAACAAAGCCTTTACAATAATACTTTATATTAAAAAATATTGCCATGTATTTAAAAATACATAAACTATTCTTGACTAAAGTTCTAGTCTTTTATAAGATATTCAAATATTTGCTTGATTAAAATCAGTTAAAAATAAAAAAGATAAATATTAAACAGATTCTTATCTGAAATTAATTTAAGTGATGGTACGATGCTTTAAATTGTCCTTTGAGATGAATTCAATGATTCATTGAAAGGTGTTGTATGCAATTAACAGATTTTCTTGGTCTTGTACATCCAGCGATCGCAATCATATTCGTGTTTCCGCTCATCGGTACAGTAGTTAATTTTGCTTGGCAAACACGCCAACGCAGACTGCAAACTCTAGCCGGGAGTAAGAGCAAAATTCCACCAGTGGTGGGTACAGAACATAAGCAGTTAGGCGAGTGGCTAACAAGTGCAGTTGTTGGATTAACTTTAATCGGATTAAGCTATCCTATTGGCAAAAATATTCTCAAAAATCAATTGTGGAATCAAACACCCTTCCAAGTTGTTTTTATACTGTTAATATTTGCTGCAACCATCGCGTCTTTAGTATTCCTGTTTCGGTCAAAGCAGCGGGTGTGGCGGGCAGTCTTTGCAACTTTAACTGGTGCAGGTTTAGTAATTCTAGGCTGCCAGGATGGAGTATATCGTCGCACTAATGAGTGGTACTGGTCACATTATTATATTGGTATTACCGCAGCACTGCTGATGATTTTTTCATTAGCGATTGTTCAAGATATTTATCAAGATAAATCTAATCGCTGGCGTATCGTCCATACGATTTTAAACTGTATTGCTTTGTTGCTATTTATTGGACAAGGTATGACAGGGACACGAGATTTATTAGAAATACCTTTGAGTTGGCAAGAATCCTATATTTACCAGTGTGATTTTGCTAATAAAACTTGTCCAACGCCAAATCCACAAGTAGGAAAATAAGCCGATGAGTGAAGGGGATGAGGGAGACAGAATAACCAATGCCCAATGCCCAACTCTTATTTGTCTAATCATTGTAGTGGCAGAGTCACAATTACTATTGTACCAATACCTTGCTCACTTTCTAATTGAATATGACCACCATGTAGTTCTACACATTTTTTCACTATGGTGAGTCCTAATCCTGTTCCTTGAATTACGCCTACATTACTGGCGCGATAGAAGGTTTGAAATAGATGGCTTTGGTCTTTGAGAGGAATGCCTATCCCCTGATCTTTTACTTGGAAACTTGCGAGGCGATCTTTGCAAATCAAATCAAACCAAATAGTACTATTCGGAGGGGAATATTTGATGGCATTAGAAATCAAATTGGTTAAGATACAATTTAGTAAGTCTTCATCCATTTGGGCTTGGGTTGATTCCCCTTGAAAAGTAAAGATAATGCTGTGCTGACTAACTGCATTAACTTGAAGAATGTCTATGAGTTCCCTACAGAAATTTTCTAAATTTAAAAGTGTAGGTTTGTATTCGAGTTTGGCTGCTTCCGTTTTACTCAAGAATAATATCTCATCCAAGAGATGAAGCATCTGATTGATAGCATTTTGTATTCGATCAAAATATTTAGTTCTTCGAGCATCAGTTAGTTTATCACTGTTGTATTCAAGGATATCCACAGCCGTCCGAATCGTAGTCATAGGGGTGCGAAACTCGTGGGAAACCATTGCTACAAAGTTCGACTTTAACTCGTTGAGTTCTTGTTCTTTTGCCAGCGCTTGACGGGTGCGTTCTTCACTCTCTCGTAGTTGGTTGAGAATTTCGCTTCTTTCAATGGCATAGCGAATGGCACGCACTAACCTTTGTATAGTCATTTTATCTTTAACTAGATAGTCTTGTGCGCCTTCTGCCAATGCTTGCAGTGCTAGATCTTCATCATCAAGGCCTGTTAACACCACAACTGGGATATCTGGTACTGCTGCACGAAATTCTTTCAATGTGTCTAGTCCAACAGAGTCTGGGAGGCTGAGGTCTAACAAAACTAGGTC
>JBGTMK010000814.1:0-8638 GCA_041743605.1 Nostoc sp. | reverse complement strand
CCTTTTAGCCAACGGTCAAAAGCTATCTCAACTTTTTTTGGTACTTCTTGTAAAACTTGAGAGTGAATGCCTTTGTACCAAGGACGATCCTTTTTTAGTTGGGTTAGAGTTGCTTGCTGACTAAACCGATTCGGCTTGTCTAGAGCCGCACAAGGATAAAAAATTGTGTCGGGATGCGTAGCACGAGACACAAGGGAGCCAGTGCGGTCTTGGGATGAATTCCAAGTGGAGCATCTGGCGTCGTCCTTACTTCAATCCCACGTTTAAAAACGTGGGTTCCTTTCTGCTTACTGCCTTCTGTTTTGACTTCCGCCTTGCGGTACTAGCCTAAAAGGATGTTTGAAAAGTTTTATTGCTAACATCAAAATCTTAAAAACCTAACCCCTGAGCAAGCCTTCACTACAACAGAAAAGCTGCGTGAACGGAACAACTTTTCCACATAACATATCATGTAAGTAAGTACTTGCCAGCATAAATGAATAAAACCATCCGTTCATCAGCTCTTACCCGTACACGTTTGATAGAAGCCGCCTCGCAGGTATTTGCTAGTTTAGGTGTTCAAGGAGCAACTACCCGTGAAATAGCCCGTGTTGCTGGTGTGAATGAGGTGACTTTATTTCGCCACTTTGCTAGCAAAGAACAACTTTTAGGAGCAGTAATTAAAAATGCCTCAGCACTCCAGACAGAAGCCCTTGCACACCCTGAAGTCTGGACACAGAATTTAAAAATTGATTTAAGACAATATGCCCATCTTTACAATAGTATGCTGGAGGCACAGGAAGACTTAATTCGTACCTTCATTGGGGAAGCCAAACGCCATCCAGAGGCAGCCAAACAAGTGATTCAAGAAGCTGCCAAGCCTTTAGGGGAAAAGCTGGTAGCTTATCTGCAATCGAGTCAAAGACGAGGCACTGTCAGAGCAGACCTTGATCCATTTCCGGCTGTCGATATGTTTACAGGAATGCTGTTAGCTGGAATGCTATGTCGCAGTTCAAACTTCAATCAAGGCAGCTACAGTTGTGAGGACTATATCGAAACCTGTGTTGATATTTTTGTGCGCGGTATCAGTAGCACTACTAGTCTATCAAGTTTAAATTGATAAGTAAGCAAGCTATGCGTAGCGTCTCATAGAGAGGACTTTAGCCCTTCATTTCAGCTTAACTAAGATATCCACCGCCGCCTGACCAGCGGCGATCGGGTTAGTAATCTTTCCACAGGCTGCCCCTGCTGTTGACATACCCATTCCTAGTAGGTGACGGCGTTTAATATTCATATAAGTTACACCAATAATCTACAACAAGTTGATTGACATACAGTATTTAGTAACTTATGTTGACATAGCTACTAGCAGAAAGCAAGACATTAGCTTGGTTTGAGCCACTGATATGGCTATGTTAGGTTCAGTGGTACTAATTATGTGAGTTGCTGAATATTAGCGATCGCTAGTGAAGAGTTAAGTAAGTATTTTGTCTGAGGGAATTGACATTTTGTGGATGGAATATTCATAGCATAGTTTCTATCTTGAGGATTAAGTATTATGTCTAATAAACTTGAAAAAATGTAGAACCTTGATGGCATAATTTCCGACTTTAGAGTTAATATTTTGTCTAATAAGTTTGATATTAGAAATTTTCAGGAATCAGAACATGATTTTTTTTACTAGTATCCAAAGACCAGAGCAACTAACTGTCAAATTTTTTATTGCTTTATTTTCCTGGCTTGTATATCTATTGTTTATTCCTTGGATATATGCTTCTTTGAATATATTCTCATTATTTTTTATGATTTTTCCAGGAGTTTATCTTCTTTGCTTAATAGCACAGTTTATGCATGAATGCTGGCATGAATATTTCCCCAGTATAAACAATAAGTTTTTTTACTTAATTTTATCTTGGATGATATTTATTGACCCCCAAACTTTTGACATAATACATCCTTATCATCATTCTCAGGTAAATACTTACAAAGATATAGAGTTTCATCCTTTAGGAGAGATTAAAAATAAATCCTTGAGAATTTTTTATAATTTGTTTGAAATTTTTTTAGGAAACATATTTATTTTAAGCGTAGCTTTTTTGAAAATATTACAGCATCCAGAACTGAAACAGAGATATAACTTTAGCAAACTAATACTTTCTATTTGGATGCGAGTGACTATTTGGGGTGGAATTGGTTATACCTCGCATTTACTATTAGGAACAACTACAGAGCAAATTGTAATTTCTTATGTTATTACCTGTTGGATGGGATCTTTTGTAGTTCATCATTGTGAACTGATAGAACATGGAAACTTGATTATTGAAGGAAGTTTAGAAGACCGTACTTTAAAAACCAGAAATTTGAACCCTTCTGGCATTTTAGAAAGACTTTTTTTATTTCTTACCCATAATCATTCTCTAGAACATTCATTACATCACTCCATGCCCAATACTTACACTCGACCATTTCCTCAAAAAAATCCTCTACCAGATGAAACAGTGTATATTTCCTTTACTGAATATTTAGTGATTCTAAAAGATATGCTGACAGGCAAATCCCTGACTGGTAGTCCTGAATAGAAGTCAATACAGTTCAGATAAGACCAAAACACTTGTAGAGACGGTGATTTATCGCGTCTTTGCGATCTGATACGCTGTTAATTAAGGCAAAACTTCTATTGGACAAATTGTAAAATCAATGAATTACCTTGTTGCCGTATTACCAGACCGCATTCAAGCCGAAGCTGCTTACTTAGCTTTAGAAAAAGAAGGCATAAACAGTACTATCCTGGGGAAGGGGTATAAAACGGCTGACGAGTTTGGCTTAATTGACCCCAAAGACCAAGCTAAAAAGCAAGCAAAGCTGATGGCAACCTGGCTGATACCATTTGGCTTTTTTGCAGGTTTTACATTCAGCCTGATCACTGGTTTAGATACTTTTTCCTGGGCGGGTGAAGTTGGTAATCACATCGTTGGTGGACTGCTGGGTGCTGCTAGTGGTGCTATGGGTGGTGTATTTGTCGGTGGCGGAGTCGGTTTACTCGTAGGTAGTGGTGATGCTTTACCTTATCGCAACCGCTTAGATGCGGGTAAATATTTAGTTGCCGTTCAAGGTTCTGAAACTCTGACTCGACAAGCAACGCGAATATTACGTCAGTTTGAGCCAGAAAATATCCAAGGTTATGGTGACACAAATACTGTGTATTGAAATAGGGACTATGAGAAGAAAACTCTTTCCGTGTCCCAAGTATTGAGTCCCGGAGCGCCATTCTCCCCGATAAGAGGCGGCGAAGTTGGGGAGTAATGGCGTGCAGAGTTTATACATTTGTAAGCTTTGCTCAAAGGCTTCACAGGGCTTGTTACTAATGGCTGAAATGGGAATTAAAGTTAGAATCAGGATAGTTATAGCAGCTGAATTCTCAATTCATAACTCATAATTTTTAAGAATGTTGCCACGAGAAGAACTTTTAAAAGGTGTTGAAAATCGAGATAGTGTAGCTCGTGTAATTGATCAAGCAGAGCAAGCCATCAAAACTTGGGAAGTGGTTTTGACAGATTTTCTCTCTCCCCCAGAATTGGCGGAAATTCAACGGGTATTTAGTCGCTTAACAGAAGTGCAATTGGTGGCGTGGGGTGGATATCCGCAAGCTGAACGCCAAAGAATAGCGATCGCTCGTTCAGAACTTCCCTTAGAGCAATCTCAAGTCAGCCTTGTAGCCGTGGAAATTGCTGGTAATTTTTTGTTTGATACCGCCTCTCACCGCGACTTTTTAGGCGCAATGTTGGGAACGGGGATTGTTCGTGAAAAGACGGGAGACATTATAGTTTTGGGAGAACGAGGCGCCCAGGCGATTGTTGCACCAGAATTGGTGGAATTTTTAGAAATGAGTCTGAAACAGGTGCGATCGGTTCCTGTGAAAACTCAGCGGATTGAGGTAACTGAATTAAGGGTTCGGGAACCAAAGAAAAAAGAATTAACTACTGTGGAGGCTTCTTTGCGATTAGATGCGATCGCATCTGCTGGTTTTGGTATGTCCCGCAGCAAAATGGTTGATTTCATTGATGCTGGTGATGTCCGCGTCAATTGGAAGGAAGTTACTCAAGCTAGCTCTCAACTGAAATCAGGCGACTTAATCGCAATTCGCTCTAAAGGGCGTTTAGAAGTTGGGGAAATCGCCGTTACAAAAAAAGACCGTTACCGAGTTCAACTAACAAGGTATATGTAATCAGTGAGGAGTTAAAAATTCATCACTTTTTTAACTCCTAACTCCTAACTATATACTTAGGCTTGAAAGTGTTTTGCTAACATACTCAGCAAAAGTTTGCGCGGTACGAGCCGAGATAATTTGCTTCTAATTTGAGTGCTAGTATCAGAACTAATAACAGTTGGATACCCTTTTTCCAAAGCCTCTAAAGATTCCCAAACCACTTTTTCAGAAGAATACATTTTATCTGTAGTGCTTGCCAGTGCTGGAGGGAAATTGGCTTCCGCAAAAAAGTTTGTTTCTATTGGCCCTGGACAAGTAACTAAAATACGGACACCATATTGACGATTTTCTGCCCATAGCGCCTCACTAAAGCTGAGAATAAAAGCTTTACTGGCAGCATAAACAGAAAGATATGGTATCGGTTGAAATGCGGTAATAGAGGATACATTAATAATACTTCCAGAACGACGTTGCCGCATCAAGGGTAGAAATTTATGGGTTAAATCTACCAATGCTAAAATGTTTAATTGTACGATTTTGACTTGTTTTTCTCCATCCCCTTCAGCAAAGTCGCCATAGTAACCAAAACCAGCATTGTTGATTAATAAGTCAATAGTTAACCCCTTTGCTTTGGTGGTATCAAATACAGCAGATGCTGCATTAGGTTCTGTGAGGTCTTTGACTATAATTTCTGCTTGAATTTTGTGTTTTTCTTGTAATTGTTTAGCTAATTGGCTTAGTTTATCTCTAGAACGAGCAACGAGTACAAGATTTATCTTGCGTGCAGCTAGTTCATGAGCAAAGGCTTCACCAATACCACTAGAAGCGCCAGTAATTAAAGCAGTTGGCATTCTACATATTTAGATAGTTTTTAAGCACCATTAAAATTTTAGCGATGCTGGCTATAAGTTTTAACTACCCAAAGTGATATACCCAAAAAGTTAAAAGCAGTACTTAGTACTGGAGTCAGAGCCGTGACTCAAATAATAATTTTCATCATGGCGATTTAAATTTATTTAAGTAAGTGTTTGTAAATAAACCAAATTATGTTATGAAACGTAAATAGACTTAAAATTTTGACTAATAATGAATGACAAAGGACAGCCCCAGCTAGTTAGCTTTAATTGCGCTGGCCTACTTACTACCATTTTTCAGACCAATAGATAATTTCTGAGGTGGAACTATTAATCGCAACGCCGTAACTATCACCATGATTCCACTTGAAGCCAGGTCTTCCTTTGTCCTTCGTATTTAATACCAATATTTCATAAGTAGCTGGAAAAGATTCCGTAGGAAAGTCACTGGTATAGAAGAAAGTTGTCGGTACACCGTTAGGTTGGTTTATGTGATCGTTTGTGTTACCACCCCGATATTTGTGCTTTGCATTACTTCTGTATTGTGAAAGTAATTTTTCTATCTTTTTTGGTGGCTCTTTCAGCCTAATTTGAAAAAAACTACTTCCTTGCAAAGATTTGGGAGAATAAGCAATGCGAACGTCTTTTGTATCAGAGGAAATCTCATGAGGAAAATGTTTTACTTGGTCATTATCAGACCATAGTTGATTCCGAATTTCTTTATAGCGTGATGTATCAGTTATTATTTTAGGTTCGCTAGTACTGCTAAAACTTGTTCTCAGAAAAAAGCTTCCCCCGACAATACAAAGACTAGCAAGGGCTAATAGAAATTGCGATCGCTTCATCAAGTTGGGTGTGTCTAACTTTTATAGTCATATAACCAACTAATAAACTAAATTCGTACTATTGCGGATATCCGATCAGAGATATTAACAGAAACTTTGTGTATCCAGAGGAAAATCAGCATAATTGTAAAATTACTGTGAAGTCGGTCAATGATTACCTAGTCAAAAACCGTAGGTGATCCTCATTGAGGCTAGTACTAGCGTTGTAGCTAACAAAATTAATTCCAGAGCCATCCATTTTTTTTCAATTCTTCCTGATGCAGCAAGAACTAAGGCGGATATATAAATAGTAGATGCACCTTAATTAAATCACAGCCTTCAGCTTTTAGTTGGGGGCTTTTTTTTATTGCTGATATTTTTTATTCGGGAAAAATAAATTTTGTTAAAAGTCTAATTTACCCGGATATGGCAATAGTTAAAGCGGATTAATTAATGGTAGATGCACCTTAATTAAATCATAGCCCTCAGCTTTTAGTTGAAGGCTTTTTTATTGCTGATATTTTTAATATGTAAGAAAACTAAATCTAGATAAAATTCTAATTTGCCCGGATATGTCAATAGCTAAAGCGGATTAATTAATGGTAGATGCACCTTAATTAAATCATAGCCCTCAGCTTTTAGTTGAAGGCTTTTTTATTGCTGATATTTTTAATACGTAAGAAAACTAAATTTAGATAAAAGTCTAATTTACCCGGATATGCCAATAGTTAAAGCGGATTAATAAATGGTAGATGCACCCTAATAAATTACAGCCCTCAGCTTTTAGTTGGGGGCTTTTATTATTTAAATATAGATGGCAGCAAACTGGGAGCTAACCATATTGCATAACCAAGAAATCCAAATAGCAAGGTAATCAGGGCAGTAATGCCGTAGCTGATGCAAATTAATAAACCGTCCGATTCGATGGTGGCAACAGTCAAAAGTAAAATCCCTATAGTGGGAATGGGATTTGTAAACGGAATTGGTAATATTAGTAATATTGTTAATAAAGAGATACAAAACCCATTAATTCGCCAAATCAAAGGATTATGGGCTATGTTTGCTAATCGGGGACGGGCAATTTTCTGGAAAACTTTGGTAAGACGTCCCAAATTTTGCAAAAGCAACTGGGCGAAGGGACGAGGAAATTGGTAGTTAGCGATTTTTTTGGGTAGCCAAGGCGATCGCCTCCCTAAAAGCATTTGCACTGACAATAGTAAACAAGCACCACCAAAAGGGCCAGTTAATCCTGGTGGCATAGGAAATAAAAAGGGCAAAACTAATAATGTAATTACCAGGCTGAAGCCTCGTTCTGAGGTTTCTGCCAGAATATCACCTAGAGTCAGTGGTTGTTCTGCTAGGCGTCGCAACAGGGACTTTATATCTTCAGAAAATCTCAGATGCATTTGGCGTGAGTTGATGCGAGTTCCCACATTTGTAGCAGAGGGAGATATTTTAGATTTTGGATTGAAGGAAAATCTAAAATCTAGAATTGAATTACTCCTAACTGCTGATTTTTGAGGGTACTAAAACAGCTATAGCTCTAGGTATAACCCGAAAATGAGCAGGAGTGTAAGTAGTGATTTCACCATCTGTGTTAATAGGGCGCGGTTTGCGAGTAGACACCTCTATTTCTTGACCTTGAAGAGAACGCACTTTCTGCCAATGTATATGTCGCCCTTGTCTCATTGCGGGTAGTAATAATATAATTTGCCACCAGTGTTGAATTTCTAAGCTATAAAGGTCTAACCTTTGGTCATCTATTGTGGCATCGTCAGCCACTGCCATACCCCCGCCGTAATAGCGGCCGTTACCCACAGCAATTTGCACTGTTTTGACACGAACCGATTCACCGTTGATCACAATCTCAGCAGAAAAAGGTCTAGCTTCCCAAAGCACTTGCAATGCAGTAGTGGCATAAGCAAATATTCCCCAACGGCGTTTGACTTCTTTGGTAAGTCGTTGGGTAATTTTTACACTCAATCCCAGACTGGCAACGTTAAAAAAATGCTTGCCGTTTACACAACCCAAGTCGATGCGCTGTAAATTTCCATCTGCAATAATTTTGCAAGCTTCGCTAAGGGAATTGGGGATTCCCAAAGTCCTTGCTAGATCGTTGGCAGTGCCCAGAGGCAAGATTCCCAAAGGTAACTGAGTCTCAATTAAAGCATCTACTGCGGCATTTAGAGTGCCATCTCCTCCACCAATAATTACGAAGTCAACTTGATGCTGATAGCGAAGTATAACTTCAGCAAGATGTTTGGGATTTTCTGTAGACTCCTCAATTAAATCAAAGTCAAGTGTCTTCAGATATTCAATCGCTTCCGACAGACCCTTTTGCCCTTGGCGGGCATGACTGTTTACTAACAGCAGTGCGCGGGAACTCATGGTTAGTACCTTTTGTAGTTGATATGTCCAATTATCCGCATCTATTTACTCTGCTTGAAGTTGACTTATAAAAAAGTGTTTAGGCTTTTATGAAAGTTACCAACAATTCATTTTGTTAATACTTATTATATTGTGACTACTACTTTTTAAGTTTTCTTTTATAGAATATCATGTCCCAAAAAAAGGATAATTTTCATTAGGATAGATACATATTTGGAGATTAAATTTGTATCTATCCTATTAATATAGGACTTACGCACTGTACAACTTAATTATGGTGTGCATATACGAAAATGGGTCGTTTCAGCCTTTTATTAATCGTTATTCGATGGTCATCTGTAGGGGTAAAGCATTGCTCATACGTGTCAACTTAACGCGAAACCGCT
>JBGTMK010000813.1:0-1748 GCA_041743605.1 Nostoc sp. | reverse complement strand
GTTGCTGGATTAATTCATTTAGCTTTACAGTTATAGCCATCTTTTTTATTAAAATTAATAATTAGGAATATTTATCTATTTGGTTTTGCTAAGAACCAAACAAATTGTCCCAAGCTTCTAGAACTAACCTTTGGGTGCGGTATTCACCAAACTGCTTCATTTCGTTATTCTTCAACACGCGGAATGTTTCGCTAGGGAAGTCTGCGCCGTAGACATCAGCAGGGTCTAGGATATATCGCAGTTCATCACGGGTAAGTCCGTAGAGTTTGGCGTAATATGCGTCTAATTCTGCTCTTAATAATGCGCGTCTGTTAGAATTCCAAATGAAGGGTTCACCGTCGTATCCTATATCTTTGGCGAAGGGTTGCATATCCCAGGCGGTGTAGACTAATTCAAGTACGCGATCGCTAATAAATTTGATATCTTCTTGAGTGTATAATTCTGGGGGAAGAACGGGGAGTTGTTTGAAGTAGTGATACGCTAAATCAGTCCCACCTATTTTTTGTCTAGCTACGTAATCAAGAGATAGTGAATTTAAATTTGCTAATAAACAACAATTTAATTTTGTATCTAAAATACTAGTTAATAGTAGTGGAAATTTTCCAGAAACTGCATATCTGGGTATAAAAGTAGAAATGACGGAACGCTCATTTACAGTGTTCGTTATTGATCTATAGCCAATCAAATAGTTTTTGTTCCACTTATCTTTTAGGCGATTTTCTACTTCATTAGGCTCAACCCAGTAACGAGGCTGGACAGTGAAGTTATAATTTTGCTTCATTTCTGCTGTAGTTTGTGGAAGTCTACCAGCATTAATATCTCCTTGTGAAGCATTTTCGTATGTAGAAAATCTATGGTCAAATTGATGAAACATCTTTCCTTCACACAATGGTACTCTACTATTGACAGATATTTCATTAAACAAACTACTATCATTAGCCATGTCAAACATCCTCATAAATGATATTTTCCAAGGATTTACACCTGTGTGTTCGTTTTCTACAACCGGAACATATTGATAAATTTTCTTTGTGAGTTCAGCATCAGTATGAGTACGGAAAATAGGGCAAGTAAATGTATTGGGATTAATTAAGCCTATTTCTTTTGAGGTTAACGTAAAATGTCGTTCTTGATTATTAACATCTGAAAAATAGCGACAAAAAAATGCAAAATCAGCTTGCTTTATTTTGATGCTTTCGCCAGTAAATGCTAGTGTGCAAAATTTGAAAGCATTATGAACTGTAGAAAAGATAAAAGACTCATTCTCAAATCCTGTTAAGATTGATAATAAATGAAATTTAATTAAATCAGCAAAAAACTTTTTAGTTGTATCGTCTGTAGCAATTCCTAAAGGCAAAATAACTCCTACTCTTCCATTGACTGATATCAGTTTTCTTGTAGTCTCAGCAAAGACAGCATAAGTATTGATATCCCCCACCGCAGTTAAAGGAAATCTCTCCGATTCTCGAATAAATTTCCCTTGTGCCTCAGCATCATGTTTTGCATCTTCAAAAGCTTGCGCTAACTCAGGATTTTTCTTAGGTAATTCCTTAATTAACTTCTCTCGCGCCGCCTTGTTTACAGCGTTAGCAATTTCTGCACTTTGAGAAGCAAAAAACTCTTTTTCCTGTAACTTAATCCGTTCCCAAGGTGGATTACCCAAAACACAATCAAATCCCCATTTTTCCTGATCTTCTGGAAAAATATCAGGAAATTCTATGCACCAGTGGAAAAAATGCTTCTCTTCA
>JBGTMK010000812.1:0-4755 GCA_041743605.1 Nostoc sp. | reverse complement strand
CATGCGAAACGTTTCAGAAGTTACTCAAGTTATTTTTGTAAGGGTTCTAAGCCGATAGCAGCAGTCATTCAGACCATTTTGCAGGTTTTTACTCATATCTCGGCTCAATACCATATCCCTCCTCCATCAGTCTAGTAGTCTGTCAGGCGCAATTATCTTTACAACGTGTCCCAATTTCCATGTATCTGATTTCAGGTTTTTGTGTTTATCCTGACTCAATACTCTAGCGATTTTTCCGCCTACTATAAGGCACATTCAGCAAATCAATCGCCCGTTTCTTCGCGGCTTCTCCACGCCGATCATACTTACTTGTAGTACTTGGCGACGCATGACCTGCAAGTTTCGCTATAGTGACGATATCTGCTCCCGCATCCAATAGATTACCGATAAAAGTTCTTCTAAAATCATGAGGTGTAAACGCATCCACATCAGCTTTTTCCCCGCGTCGTTGCAATGCTCGTAACACCCCCTGCTCACTCATCCGTCGTGGAATGATTTTCTGTGCCTTATTTAAAGGATAAAAAAGCGGCCCTGGCGCTTTACCCCGAATCAGCAGCCAATCAAGGAGAGCTTGCACACCAGCTTCAGGTAAATACACAATTCTTTCCTTCCGTCCCTTCGCTTCGCGTATTGTTAATGACCGAGTGCGGGGCTTAAAATCGCTCAAATCAAGAAATGTTACCTCACTGCGACGCAACCCTACCGTTAAAACTGCCAGCAGTGCCGCATCCCTCCGACCCAATGTTGAGTCATCTTGAATACAATCTAACCACAGCGCAGAAATTTCTTCAGCATCAAGTTCGCGCCCCTTCAATAAACTCTGGCCCCGCACGGACTCAATATCAGCTGCTCGTCCATACTCATCTGTGGAAATTAACCCCAGCCGCCATGCTTCCTTGAGCGTCCGCCGTAATGCACATAGCATTTTATTAGCCATCGCCGGACTGTATTTTTCCATCAGCACTGATCTAACCGCAGCAGTGTGCTGGTAACGCAACTTCGACCAGTCCAAAGTCCTTGCATCACAAGTACCACTGGTTAGCAGTTGAGCGATCGCATTCAACGCCTCTCGCATTGTCCGCCTTGAACCCTCACCAAGACTGTTAAGGTAAACTTCAGCTGGGTGCAACGTGATTGGCAACGGCTCTGTCAGTGCAAGTGACTCAGGATTAAAATTGTCAGCGATCGCATTTCTATTCACGGGCGGTCAATGAGAGGCTTTGAAATAGATCCTCCTCTAAATGTGCTACAACCACAACCCTTTCAGCCGTTATGTGGTGCGAGAACGACATTTCTCTTCACCCATTTGGGCTATAAGCGTTGCTACGTCAACACTCTTCTGGTCGGATGTAGCAACGCTTTTAACCCATCCACGCTCTTTCAACTGCCATTTAGAGCCAATTGACCCAGACGCAACAACGCCCACTCAAAACCGTATACAATTCTGCTTCATGCAGAGTACCCACTTGTAATGAATATTTGAGTATTTACTCAAATGAGGTTTTACTCAATCTTTGGGGACTGGAGTATTTAGATATGCCTCTAGTGCCTTGATCACAATGTTGGTGATGCTGCTGCCCTTGCCTTCCTCTATGGCCCGCATCTTAACTTTGTTGTGTAAGCTGACTGGGATTTCTGCATTCAAGCGAGTAGTTTCTTCCTTACTTGCTTCTTCAATCGCCAAGTTTTTCTGCTCGTGGTCGCGTCGTGTTTTCTTTGCTTTAAGCACCATGCTTGAGTACCTCCAGCACTTCCTTTTTGAGTGCATTAATTTCTCTGGCCGCATCGCTGCTGGGGTCACTGAAAACAGTTAATCCCTCTGCTGCCGTTGTTGGGTAGACTACCCGTTGAGTCGTGCTTGCCTTAAGCACAGGTAAACCATAATCTGAGAGTGCTTGATTAATCTCCCCACTGAGCTTGGTATTTTTGATTGCTCTGCTAATGACAAAAGCGGCTTTTGGTTTACCGTTGGTGACTTCTCGACGTGCGGCGATTATGTCAACCAGATCGGCACACGCCCAAATATCGTAGGGGCTAGGCTGTACGGGGATGAGAACCAAGTCAGCAGCCTTGACCGCAGCTGCACTGAGTTTAGCAATTTGCGGCGCACCGTCGATTACAATCCAGTCGTACCCTTGCGAGATAGCTTGCAAGTCCTTAGCCAGTGTTTCTCGGTCTAGTCCAACAACCGGGATGATGTTCCCCCCGCTTGCTTCGTTCCAATCCCTTGCACTGCCTTGCGGATCTGAATCTATCAGTAACACTGTGTAATTATCTCGCTTCAGTGCATGAGCAAGATTAGTAGCAATGGTTGTTTTACCTGAGCCTCCTTTCTGGTTCAGGACGGCAATAACTGTTGGCATTTAACGACTCCAGCATTTTGAGTAAACGCTCAATTGAGTAAATACTCAAATAATCAAAGCATTAATTTTGGGTAATGGCAAGTTAAAAATAAAACAAAATCTCAGAATTACTCTAAGCGAGTTTTAGTTAATGCGATGGCTCCAATGTTTTGAGTAAACGCTCAATTGAGTAATTATTCATTTGAGTAAATACTCAAAGTTATTTAATATGAACCTTGTTACAGAGTAAGCAGACTATGCTTAATCCAGTGGAAAATGCTCACTTTCAATGACCTAATGAACTCTCTTCCCGAATTTTCTATTATTTCTGTTACAGAAGCACATTATGAGCTTTCCAGTGACGAGACGATGGGCACCAAGTATAAATTTTGGTTTCAGCATGAACAACTTGGTCGCTGCCTATATAAGCAAGCGCGACAAAATTTAGGAGAAGATTGGGCAGAGAAAGTAGCGTCAGAGTTATCTGAGCTTTTAGGATTACCCCATGCCACTTATCATCTAGCAGAAACTTGGGAAGGTAATCGGGGCGTGGTTTCACCCTACTTTTTACCAGTAGGAGGGACACTTGTTCATGGCAACGAAATTCTTGCGCCAATTGTGCCAAACTATCCTACTTCTGCGACCTATCGCGCATCACAACATACAATAAATATTGTCCTGCAAGTGATAGAAGCAGATCGTGTAGGCTTGCCAATAGCTTGGACACCACCGAGCGATATCCAAACAGCAGTAGAAGTGTTTGTTGGCTACCTTCTGTTAGATGCCTGGATTGGCAACGGAGATCGTCACCACGAAAACTGGGGTTTTGTGCAAAATAAGGTGGGATCTACAGAAACTATACACTTAGCACCTACCTATGACCATGCCTCCTGTCTGGGACGTGACCTCCCTGACGAACAGAGACAGAAACATTCCATCCAGGCGTATGCAAATAAATGTTATTCTGCTTTTTATAACAGTGTTGAAGACAAAAAGCCCCTTAAAACTTTTGATGTATTTCACCGAGTTGCTTTCCGTTATCCCCAAGCTGCCCATATCTGGTTGGCTCGTCTTGAACTCATCTCCAAGGCGAATACGCTAGAGATTTTTACTCGCATTCACAGATCGCGTATCTCAACTGTTGCCATTGAGTTTGCACAGAAGATTCTGGAATTCAACCAAAACAGGCTACTTGATTTAAGGAAATCACTCCAGTGAATACACCTCAAACATTATTTTTAGCTTGGCAAGACCCTAACAGTCGCTCTTGGTTTCCCATCGGTCGGTTAACATTCGACGGTGCAAGATACAAGTTTGTCTACACCCAAGGCGTAAAAGAGGCACAACAGAAGTGCAGTTTTGCACCTCTATCTTCATTTCCTCACTTGGAAAAAGTATATACATCAACCCACTTATTTCCAGTCTTCTCTAATCGGCTGATGTCTCGTTCCCGCCCTGATTACGCCAATTTCCTGCAATGGCTGAATATTTCAGATCATGAAGATGCTCCACTGACAATTTTAGCCCGTAGTGGTGGAAAACGAGAAACAGATAGTCTTACTGTCTTCCCCTGCCCAGAGCCAGATGCAGCAGGGCAGTATCAGCTACACTTTTTCGCCCACGGGTTGAGATATCTGCCTAAATCTGCAATTGAGCAGATTAATCGCTTGGAACCAGGAGAGAAGTTATGGTTAGCGCACGAATTTCAAAACCCTCACGATTCTCAGGCATTAACTCTCCATACTGAGAATCACTATATAGTAGGGTATTGCCCACGGTACTTACGGAGTGAAGTTTTTGAGCTTCTTTGGAAAGATCCTACTTCAGTAGACCTGCGTGTAGAGCGTGTAAATTTATCACCAACACCGCTTCAGTATCGCTTTCTGTGTAATATAACTGCACAGTGCAAAGATGACTTTCGCCCCTTTTCTGGTGAAGAGTATCAGCCGCTCATCAAGGAAGATGTTGCTACAGCATCCCTGATTTCTCCCCCTTAAATCATTCCGTCTCCGGGACAGCTTTCTTTTTTATAGGCTTTGGTAATGGGGTTTTTGATTCCTTTTTAGCTCCAGGTTTCTTGTTGGGATTACTCTTTCTTTTCTCAGCCGCCACTGTAGCCTTATCTGTTTTTGATGCCTTGAGAAAATTGGGTAATTCTTCAGTGGGTAATCCCATCAATGAATCAAAAATAAATATATTTTTTTCCGGGTTAAATTTGGCTTTCAACTGAACGAAATAACGCTTGGCTTGTTCTTCCCTTGCCACTTTAGGATTAAATCGGAAGGGGGGAACAATAGCATCTTTCCAAACAATTGGTAAATGGGATGCTTTCATAAATTTTACTTTCAATGAAGTCTCGGCAGATTTAATAAAATCTAATCTTTCCTTGTTAAAATTCTTGAAAATTGAAATG
>JBGTMK010000811.1:0-2575 GCA_041743605.1 Nostoc sp. | reverse complement strand
AGCGTTCAAACCTTCTACAATATCTTCATCCCAACAGCCGACGCAGGTGGGAATATCTAAAGAACAAATTTGAGCAACAACTGCATTGGGATGCGGGCCATATCCTACCAAATCACCAACACAAAAGATTTTTTCGCATGAGTGCTGGTCAATATCTAGCAATACAGCATCCAAGGCTTCGTAATTGCCATGAATACATGAAATAACGGCTATTTTCACACTGGTTCCCCTTCTAATAAAATCTCTTTGACCTGTTGTTGGTATTGCAAAATTGCAGCGTCAGATAAACAGCAATCTGATAATGTTTGCCTTAAAGCCGCTTCATCCAAGTTTTGTCCCACCACTTCTAGTCCACTGAAACGCTGAGGTCTACCTTCCAAGTAGCGTGGTAAGTCTAATTCCAGAAAATCCGTTTGGGGAACGCCAGCGACAAAATCACAGTAAAGTGACCTACCATCGTTCACGTCAAAAATGCCTTTAGCACGGGTGACAATACCGTAAGCACTGTGGGTGATTTCGTACCAAAATTCCTCTAAACTGTTTTCGTCAATAACTTGACCGTTGCTTGCCGCTCGCCATAAAGTTTCAGCATTACTGGCTTGGGTTGGTGCGCCGCGTACAATCTCCTTTGCCCAAGCATGGTATTCAGAGTCTTTGAGGTCAGGTGGTAGGACTGCAATGGTACGGTAAGTTAGATTATCTAATAATTGTGCTACAGATCCCAACTCCAGATAAAATCCCCACTCAATGTAAACCGCATCTGCTTTGGGTATTTGGTTTAGAAATTCGACTTGTTGAGCATCGCTAAAGACCTGTAAATCAGGAAATTCAGAAGCTATGCGGGTTTGGTCAACGGGGACAGTCCCAGTACCAGGGTTGTAATAAATTATTTTTTCAACATCGGCGATATCTCGCATCTGTTGACAAACCCAGGTAGTTTTTCCAGCCCCAGACGAACCAGCAACGACAATAATGTTTGGTACAGACATAAATATAATGATAATCATTTTTATATGATTTGAAATATAGTAGCAAGAAAATTGCTGACTCGATCAATGCCACACAGTTGTACCATCTGGTTTATCGATGAGAGTTACTCCCACTGCTTGCAATTGGTCGCGTATAAGGTCTGAAGCGGCAAAATTGCGCCCTTTACGTGCATTCTGCCGTTGTTGAATTAAAGTTTCAATGTCTGCATTACTTAAACGTTCTTGTTTTGCATCAGTTTCATCTTTTAGTACTGCTTCTAGTCCTAAAACCTGTGCCAAGTGAACTAGGGTTTGCCACTGCTGCTTAATCGTTTCTGAGGAAGTATCGGTTTTACCTTGATGAGTCAAAAGGTTTCCCTGACGACGTAATTCTTTTGCCAGTTCAAAAAGAACAGCTAATGCAGTAGGCGTGTTAAAGTCATCATCCATACCCCTTTGAAAGCTTTCAACATAAGGATTAGGGCATGGGGCATTGGGTATTAGTTTTTCCTCCCTAGTCCTTAGTCCTTGACCGTACTGATAGCCAAAAAGCAAACCTTCTTTAAGGGTTTTCCAAGCATTTTCAGCAGAAGCGATCGCATCTTCTGTAAAATCTAAAGGCTTACGATAATGGGCTTGCAGGACAAATAAACGAAGTGCATTCGGCTCAACACCTTGATCAAGTAATTGGCGAATCGTTGTAAAATTCCCCAAAGACTTTGACATCTTTTCACTATTCACCGTTACCATGCCATTGTGCATCCAGTAACGTGCTAGTGGCTTAAGAGTAATAACTTCTGATTGTGCAATTTCGTTTTCATGGTGGGGAAACACCAAATCGCCACCACCACCATGAATATCAATCGTATCACCTAACTGAGAGCGAATCATCGCCGAACATTCAATATGCCACCCCGGCCGACCAACGCCCCAAGGTGAATCCCACGCTGGTTCTCCTGGTTTAGCCGCTTTCCATAAAGCAAAATCAAACGGGTTTTGTTTCTTTTTAAGAGACGGGTCTTCTGAGTCTACCCTACCACTCGCCCCAGCTTGCATATCATCCAAAGAACGTCTAGAAAGTTTGCCATACTCAGAGAAGTTTTGCACCTTGTAATAAACATCTCCATCAATAGCGTAAGCGTAGCCTTTTTTTTCTAGTTCCTGAATTAACTGGTGAATAGCTGAAATATTTTCCGTGACGCGGGGATAATCAGAAGCATCCATCACATTTAAGCGCCTGATATCCTCAAAATAAGCTTGGATGTAACACTCAGAAACCTCTTGCATGGAAGTTCCTTCTGCATTAGCTCGGTTGAGAATCTTATCGTCTATATCAGTAAAGTTTTGCACATATTGGACTTCATACCCCCGCCACTGCAAATAGCGGCGCACTATATCCCAAACAATGTAAGAACGTCCATGACCCAAATGACAATAGTCGTACACCGTGACACCACAGCAATACATTTTTACCTTCCCTGGTTCTTGCGGATAAAAAGGTTCTTTGCGACGTGTGAGGGTGTTGTAAATTGTCAGAGTCATAATAAATTCAAAAATTAAGATTGAGGATAAATTTGCACAGCATTAAAAAAACAACTTCTCGCGCC
>JBGTMK010000810.1:0-6055 GCA_041743605.1 Nostoc sp. | reverse complement strand
CTAATTCATACTTCCACACACCAAAGCCAATTTCTTCATATAATTAAACATATATTATTAATGTCATATATTATCCATGCAGACACAAAAACCATCAGTCAGTCTAATTCGGGCTACCTCCTACGAAAGCGAGGCTTTACGGGCATCATTAGTCACCCTGCTAGAACCTTTGGGGGGGATGTCTACCTTTGTCAAACCAGGAAATAGAGTATTACTCAAACCGAATCTTCTCACAGGTTCCCGCCCTACAAAAGAGTGTACAACTCGCAGAGAACTGGTTTATGAAGTCGCCCAGATGGTCATAGAAGCTGGTGGTAAGCCATTTTTAGGCGATAGTCCCGCCTTTGGTAGCGCTAAAGGAGTAGCAGAAGCCAACGGCTATCTCCCACTTTTAGAAGAATTGAATATACCCATCATTGAGTTTCACGGTAAGCGTTATCAAACAGTCAATGAAGATTTTAATAACCTGCGACTATGCAAAGAAGCGATGGAAGCAGATGTAGTGATTAACTTACCCAAAGTCAAATCACATATGCAGTTGACATTAACAATGGGAGTAAAAAATCTCTTTGGTTGCGTTCCTGGTAAAATGAAGGCTTGGTGGCACATGGAAGCTGGTAAAGATGCTAACCGATTTGGTGAAATGTTAGTAGAAACTGCCAGGGCAATTAACCCTAACTTAACCATATTAGATGGCATCATCGGTCATGAAGGTAATGGTCCCAGCAATGGGGAACCTCGCCAACTGGGTATTTTAGCAGCCGCATCAGATATATTTGCCTTAGATCGGGCAATGATAGAAATCCTCAATGTTCCTCCTGAACAAGTGCCCACAGTTGCAGCTTCCCAAAGACTAGGAGTTTGTCCAGAACTAGCTGCCATAGAGTTTCCCCATTTAAATCCTGACTTATTAAAAATAGAAGATTGGCAACTACCAGACAAGTTAATGCCCATTGATTTTGGTATGCCCCGCATCATTAAGTCTACGTTCAAGCATCTCTACACTCGATTTATCAAGGAACCAATGAGTGTTTATGGAAGGGAGTAGGGAGCAGGGAGCAGGGAGCAGGGGGAAATTTCCTCTCCTCTGCACCCATGCTTAATGCCAATGCCTAATGCAAACTTCGTTACAGCAATTTCATTTATTAGCAGAGTAATCTGTAATTACCCTCCGATTGCTTAACCAGACCGCCCTATCATACTTAGTGGCGGTTTTTTTAGGTGATTAATTTGTTATGGAGTTTCTCATATTAGATTTTTATTTACCCAAAAATTTATAAGGATTTAATATTCTGGAAATTTGGATTGAGTATTTTGTTTAGATACAAGTAAAGTCTAGAGATAAGCCTCTATGCCACCTTCTAAAACATTTTTTACTCTACCTATATATAGATTGACAAAATTGCTGTAATACTAAGAAAACTTTGAAAGTTTAAATCCTAAAATATTTATTTAGTGATATCACTGAATCCATGCTGTACAACAGAGTTGACGTATCTGTATTTATTCGGTAGTGATGATTGGTTACAAAAATAATTCCTACCTATTGCTTCTCTGGCATCAAATATTTTTGTGTATAAGTACCATATAACAATCGAAAATACTAAATATTTATCAGTGGTTTTGCTGTTTTGTGTCCTGTATCACAAATTTGTAATTACAGTAAAATGACCTTATCAAAGGCGTTGCAGGATGTTATAATCATGAAGTATCGGACAAATACGTTTTGCTAATTAATCTTTAGGCAGCGAAAAAATGTTGTTTATGATGCTATTAAAGTTGGCTTTGCGTATGCGAACCCTTACACCATACAGAGAAACATCTGAAAACATTAATCACAAAATAAAACATGATTTGTTAACTTGTAACTTGTATTAATAATTCCATGTATAAAAAGCTATCATGACAGTTTTAAAACTGGTTTAGCTTGTAAAATACTAAAGATTTTACAGCTTAAAAATAGCTAAAATAGCATCAACACTCTCACTCAGAGAGTAAACTTACACAGTGTTACGAAGAACTTCAATTTTGTATGAATTCAAATAGCCAGTCTGCCAATTCTGCCGACACATATTCCCAACGTTTGGCAGACATTGTGGGAACTGCAATCGCTCTGTTGACTCTTACCCTACCTGTATTTGTCATCGCTCACTATTCTTCAACTGATGTTCAAAATAACCAGCAACCCTTAATCCAAAACCTACAAAGAAGTAAAGATTGATAAAGATTTACAGTAGCATCTCACCAGCAGAATAGCTACAAAAACGAGAAAACTGATTGATTTTGAAACAATCTCTGTAGATTGTAGATATAGTTCATCAGCGATAAGCTGACTCTGTATCGTGTGACTCAAGACTTCAGTTGTCTTGATAAAATAGAGGCAAAAATCTCCCTAACAGCAATTAAGGGCGGGAGAGATAAATAATACCCTCTTGGAAAAAGCGTTGCGAGGAAACTTCGTAACGCTTTTTCCATTTTTTGGCTAATTCAAGTGAGGTGAACTACCTACATCTCTCAGCCACTACCTCTCATCTTTTAAAATCTCGCTAATAATTTTAACGGCTATTTGAATTTGGTCGCTGTCGATAACTAGAGGGGGACAAAAACGAATTGCTGCTTTACCGCAACCTAGCAATAATAAACCGCGTAAAAAAGCTTCTTGGATAATGCGATCGCGCAATTTATGATCAAGATTACCCTGTTCATCCAATAAATCCACCGCTACCATCAAACCCTTACCTCGTGGCGGCGATACTCTGGAAAATCTTTGATGCAACTGAGTAAGACTAGCTTGTAATAATTCTCCCATCTGGGTAGCGTTGTTCATCAAACTACTTTCTAGCAGTCGCAGAGTGGCAATACCAGCAGCACAAGCTACGGGATTACCGCCAAATGTGGTAGCGTGAGAACCGGGAGGCCAAGTCATTAACTCTGGTCTAGCTAGTATCGCTCCTAATGGTAAACCGCTGGCGATACCTTTAGCAGAGGTAATAATATCAGGCATCACACCCCAATGCTCGATCGCAAATAAACGCCCAGTCCGCCCCATCCCTGCTTGCACTTCATCTACTACCATCAGAATACCGTAGCGATCGCAAATCTCCCGAATCCGCTGTAAAAAACCATCTTCGGGTACGATATAGCCACCTTCTCCTTGAATCGGCTCAACAACGATCGCCGCTATTTCATGCGGTGATAAAATTGTTCCAAATAGTTGTTTTTCCAGGTAATCTAAACTAGCGTGAGTACCATAGGGGATATGAGTGATCCCAGGAACTAAAGGCCCAAAATTAGCTCGCTGCACTGCTTTAGAACCGGTAAGAGACATTGCCCCATAAGTGCGTCCGTGAAATGCGCCTAAGAATGCTACGATTAGCGATCGCTTAGTGTAATATCGAGCTAGTTTGATTGCTCCTTCGTTAGATTCAGCCCCAGAATTGGTAAAAAATACTCTTGCGGGAAACGCAGTATCACTTTGTGGTTGGGGAAAAGGAGCGCGAATTGCTAATTGTTCCGCTAGTTCCACCATTGGCTCATAATAAAAATCCGTCCCTGACATATGCAGCAGACGCGCCGACTGTTCTTGAATTGCCTTAACTACTTCTGGGTGGGCGTGTCCGGTGGCGGTAACGGCAATACCTGCGGTCATATCCAGAAATACATTGCCATCCACATCTTCTACCATACAGCCCTGACCGCGAGATACAACTAAGGGGTAATCGCGGGTATAAGAAGGAGAAGTTACGGCGCGATCGCGTTGTACAATTGCTTGAGCGCCAGGCCCAGGCAAAGAAGTTACTAAATGGGGTATACGAGGTAAATTTAGGTTAATAGGAATACTTAACATAATTTTTTGCGATTTTTTAAAGATTACTGAATAATTAAACGCTAAAGGTTGATTGCTTACAGTAGCATTTGATTCCATCGCTGTAGGAATTACGCATTGACCGAAAAATTAGAGTACACGTCAACGATTCAGAAAAAATACAGCTAATTTTTCATGAATCCTCAGAGCTATTTAACGAAAAAGCTTCACAGTAAGGCTTTTCGTATTGTTTAATACTCTTGCCAGTTTTTATAACACAACTTTTGGAAAATATTCCCTATTCCCTAGTAGTCTGTCAAATTCATTTTGACGATTAGAGAGACGCGATAAATCGCCGTCTCTACAGGAAATTTATCCATCAATTATTTATTGACAGACTACTAGAACCACCAGTCTCTAGCATTGCTGTAGAAATGAAACCGTCCAAAGCCAAGAAATTGACCGTGAGATTTTTCACCCACAGGGAATGCTGTGACACCCAATAAGTAGACACCAGAAAAGCTCGGATTACTGAGAGGACGGAGGGCGATGGTAATTGTCTGTCCTGGAGTCACAGGTGGATCAAAGTTTACGGTAACGGTGCGTATCTGGCGCTCGTTTGTGACAGGGCCTAGTGTAAGTTCGGTTTCCTTGCGTAGGCGTAGCCCGCCGTAGGCATCGCGTGTTCCGACAAATGCACGGGTATCATCAAGATTGTAGCGGATGTTTTCTACTCCCTCTTTTTGCGCGATCGTTACCTTTTGAAGGGATTCACCAGCATTTTCCGGTACATTGATTGTAAAGTAGTATGTCGCGCCCCAAAAATTCACATTTTTGTAAGTAGTTGTCGCCTCAACAAGTTTCGGCGGTTGAACAAAATAGACAATACCATCTCTAAGCTGCACAGCTTGAGTTAAGGGAATCGCAACTCCTCCAATACCTATTGCTAACGAGAGTGTTATTCCAAACAAAGTTGCAACGCGCATGATTCAGATATAAAAAACGCACTCATTTCAATTCTAGTTCTTTGGGAATCAGTGAATTGGGAATGTGGAAGCGATTGACTGATATCGCAGCACTGAACACGTCCCACTCCCCTTTTATAGTAGAATTTTATTGAAAGTGTTTAGTTACTACCAATGAAAGTTTTAGGCTTAGTCTTGCCAGTCCTGCTGCTGCTAGGCACACCTGCTATAGCAGTTGAGTTAAAAGGGCAAAATATTGATGGTCAAAAACTACCTGCTAGAGCTTACTATTATGCAACTGGTGGAGTCTATAAAGTTCAGGTACGCTTTCACAACAAACTAGCCACAATTTACTTTGACGACGGCAACCAAACAACCATACAGTTGAACCAGCAAGTAATCACTGACTCCAAGAATATTGAAGGTTTTGGAAAACTAGGGCAATATCTTCTGAATAGAACATTCAGTGTTGGCTTGGTGTATAACAATAATTGGCTCGGCAGCAATGATAGTCAATTCCAACAGTCAAATCCGCTAGATGGGTTATGGAAAATTAGTTTAGAGTGAATACTGATCAAACTTTAAAAATATTTCCCACTGCTGACAGGGCAACTCAATAATATGTCCTTTGCTAGATTCAGAGTAACTACTTAATTAATAAAATAAAGTATATATGTGAACATAATAATTAAGTAATCAATGAAAGTTGGCATTCAAAATACAGCAGAAATCCTGGAGCAAGTTCACCAATTAGAGTCCACACTAGGTCTGAAAAATGAAGCCTGTCGTTCCAAATTTTTGATTCATCCTGACTTTACATCAAAAGTTTTTTTGTTTTTGCATGGTTTTACAGCAGGACCTTACCAGTTTGAGCCGCTCGGTAAAGCCTTATTTAACAAGGGATATAACGTTTTGATTCCTTTACAACCGGGTCATGGACGCTCAGGTGACTGGAAGTCTCAAAATCCTCCACCGCTACCAACAGATATTGAGATTTATCAACAATTTGTAATCAAATGGTTGCAGATTGCAAAAACCCTCGGTCAACAAGTTGTGATTGGTGGATTATCAACAGGTGGAACTTTAGCTGCTTGGTTAGCTTTAGAACATCCTCAGCAGATTCACCGCACCTTATTGTTCACGCCTTATTTGGGTAGCCGCTATTTATTATTCGACCAACTGATCAAAATCCTACCAATTTACTTTGAATGGTTCAACAAAGATGCATCCGGCAATTTTGGTTATAAAGGTTTTTGCTTCAAGGCATTACGGATATTTCTAGAAT
>JBGTMK010000809.1:0-3806 GCA_041743605.1 Nostoc sp. | reverse complement strand
GTAACACTAAAAACCGAGTGCTTTGTACCAGGGTTATCAAGTTTAGCCTCTCAACTCGTCGAATTAACTGAAATTGATGCCATACTTTTGGCTAATGAGTATCATTTGGGTAAAGGGGATTCAGGCTTAACTATAATAGGGCGATCGCAAATTCCCAAAACAAATCTTAACTTATTATTTCAACTACTAGGTGGTGGCGGTCATTCGCAAGCTGCATCCCTGAATCTACACAAAGTAGATTCACAGGCGATATTAAAACAACTCCTTGACGGGGTAAAAGCACAAATTCCCCACCCCCTCACCGCTAGGGATTTGATGTCTTCTCCTGTTCGCACGATTCTACCTGAAACCACAATTGCCCAAGCACAGCGAATTTTGTTGCGCTATGGACACTCTGGTTTATCTGTAGTCGATACTCAAGGGCAATTAGTAGGTATTATTTCGCGGCGGGATATTGATATAGCCTTGCACCACGGATTTAGTCATGCGCCAGTCAAAGGCTATATGACCACGAATCTCAAAACGATTACACCAGATACAACACTGCCACAAATTGAAGCGCTGATGGTGACTTATGATATTGGACGCTTGCCAGTATTGGAGAATGAGCAGTTAGTTGGTCTGGTCACTCGTACTGATGTCTTGCGGGAATTACATCAAGAAAGGGATGAAGACGAAGAGGACGAGCAAAAATTCAAAATTCAAAATGACGCTCGCGGACTCGCTAACGCTGCGCTAACAAAATTCAAAATTTCTCTCAGCACTGAGTTGCAAAATCGCCTTGCTCCGCAACTTTGGAAATTGCTCACCACAGCATCGCAAGAGGCAGAAAAACGGGGTTGGCATCTTTATCTTGTCGGGGGGGCGGTGCGGGATTTATTGTTAGCTGAAGCAGCATCAGGCACTTTGATGATTAAAGATATTGACCTCGTAGTTGATGGCTTTCACAAATCAGCAGATGTTGGTGCTGGCGTAGAATTAGCAAAGGCACTCCAACAACTTTACCCGGCGGCTCGTTTAGAAATCCACGGGGCTTTTCAAACTGCGGCTTTGTTGTGGCACAAAGACCCAGAATTAGATTCTCTTTGGGTAGATATTGCCACCGCTAGGACAGAATTTTATCCTTACCCGGCGGCGAATCCAGAAGTTGAGGCGAGTTCCATTCGTCAAGACTTGTATCGTCGAGATTTTACCATTAATGCTCTTGCCTTGCGCCTCACTACTCCCCGTGCTGGTGAATTACTCGATTTCTTTGGGGGATTACTCGATTTACAAGCTAAACAAATTCGGGTTTTACACCCTAACAGCTTTATCGAAGATCCCACCCGTATTTATCGCGGCGTGCGCTTTGCCGTGCGCTTCGGATTTAAAATTGAACCGCAAACTGAAGAGTTTATCCGCTATGCCATCAACAGTGGCGTTTACGATCGCACTGCTCAAGAGAATACCAAAACTCCAGCGCTGCAAACTAGACTGAAAACAGAATTAAAACACATCCTAGAAGCCCCCTACTGGAAATCGGCTTTACAGTTACTCGATAACTTAGGGGCATTGCAATGTATCCATCCTACCCTCAAGTTAGATGGGTCACTCCTACAACAATTACGTTTGTTAGAACGTTGTTTGCGACAATTTGATGCTGAACAAACTCTCATTCACTGGCAAATGCGTCTAGAAGCATTAATTGCCCACCTAACACCAGAATATCGGGCGAAAGTAGCAAAGAATTTGCAACTGCAAGAGGATAGCATTAAATGCTTGCAAAACTTGGCTTCTGCCCAAACTGAGGTGATGGAATCTTTGCCTAAGTGTCAAAGTCCCAGTCAAGTAGTGCAGTTGTTGCGACAGTACGATTTACCAATGCTGATTTTAATTGCTTTGCAAAGTCCGCGATCGCTTAGACATCAGATTTGGGAATATTTAACTGTTTTGGCTAATGTGCAGCCACTACTGAATGGCAATGATTTAAAGAAACTTGGTTACAAACCAGGGCCTGAATATCGGCAAATACTAGATGATATGCTTGCTGCTACTTTGGATAGAGTAATTAAAGATAAGACTGAAGCTGAGGAGTTTTTAGCACAACACTATCCTAAATGAAATAGTGAAGCGATCGCTCATATATTTGTGGAGTGTTGAGCAATAGATTATAAATTCAAGTTTCATCATCAGGCGGATCATTTTCATCAGGTTTGATAGCTTGTATAACCTGTTGAACTATCTTTGGGTGTAATACTTTTCCCGAATGAAAAGGAATGACAACCCTGATATTTTCTAGGCGATAGACTCTGTGACTGCCTTTACTTCTAATCTGAATAAAGCCAGCATCCAATAATAGTTTTTCCGCTTCCTTGGCATTTAGCCTCGGTAGTTTAGGCAACCTGAACCTCCAAAGTCATAGTCAGGATTTCCTTCTTTAAAAGTTCCTGTTTCTCTGACTCTGATAAAGTTTCTAGGTAAACTTCAACAGCTTCTTTGATATTTGAACTTACTTCTTCCAAAGAATCACCTTGACTTTGACAGCCTGGAAGTTCTGGAGAATAAGCGTAATAGCCATCTTCATCTTTTTCGATAATAATGTTTACTTTGTAAAACATAAAATAATCTAACTATTATGATGAGAACTCCATCTTAACATTCTTCTTAAAATATAAGTTGTACTATATTGATTAACGCTTTATAAAAATAGGCGATCGCAGTAGTCTAAATTGTCTCTGGATCAATATTTAACTCCCGCAGTTTTGCTGCTAAACGTTCTGCCTTTTGTTCAGCTTGTTCTGCCGTTTCTTCCGGTGTTGGTACTAGTTGCCCATCTCGTGTAAAAAACCGCAATAAGCCTTCATAAACTCCCAAGTATAACCCTAGCTGATGACTCCACAAATATCCTTGTTCACTTGCTTGTAGAGGTTGATATTCTCCATCTACTAAATGAAATCCAGCAAATTCTAGTGTGTAGGGGTCAAACCAAAAATAATCGGGTGTGCGGAAGGTATCTTGATAAATTTTTTTCTTTAAATTTTTGTCAGTATTCGCTGTTGAGTCAGACAAAATTTCCAGAATTACATTTGGATATTTGCCATCTTCTTCCCAGACTACCCAACTTTTACGGGTTTTACGTTCAGTTCCCAGTACTACAAAAAAGTCTGGCCCTCGGAAGTATTCTGATTTGCGTTGGCGTGGACTGTAGTAGATAGTCAGGTTTCCTGCTGCATAGAAATCATTTTTGTCTCGCCACAACCATTCCAGACATGTTAAAAGTAGGATTATTTGCCGTAAATGCAGTTCGCTTTCCAAGGGAGGCTCATCACTATATAAATCACCAGGGGGAAATATAACATCTTGGCAGATGCCTTTTTGATCATCTAATTCTTGAGCTATGGTCATAGAATGGATACGGCATCAAGTAGTTATGGATTTATTTTAGCAGTTTTGTAGTTAGCGATCGCGTAGCGTACCGTAGGCGATCGCCTATTTTTAAGGTAAGGGTAAATAAACTATTCGGTTTTGATATTCATCTTCTTCTGATGCCAAAGTAGGTATTATTAATTCTTCTATATTTTCCAGGGCTATTTCATTCTCATATAGTTCGCCTCCAAATGAATTCACCTCTCTTATAGCGAAAATCTTCTTAAGACGACTGAGAAAAGTTTATAGTCCGTTTTAACGGGGAGCATCCCAGTTTTTATTTAGCGAGCAAAGATTAATCCATTAAGATAGGCACAACGGTGAGCAAGAACTTGAGGAACATTCTCAACATTCCATTGTGCGCCGGAAATTTTAGTTCGACGGTCAATTTGTTTTACAGT
>JBGTMK010000808.1:0-4232 GCA_041743605.1 Nostoc sp. | reverse complement strand
CGAAATGTAACTTAACAGCCCTAAGCTGGGAGGGCAATCTATTAAGATAAAATCGTAATCGGATTCAATTGGTTCGATGGCTTCTTTGAGACGGAAATCGCGCATAGAAGCATTAACCAATTGCATTTCTGCTGTACTCAGAGAGATATTGGCAGGGGCTAAATCCATGCCATGAATTCCTTCAATAATTGGCAGGGGTTGTTCATCCACAATGGCATTGTTGACAGTTTGCTCTATCTCTCTTGGAACCAAGCCCATAAAAATAGTTAAGCTGGCTTGGGGGTCTATGTCGATGAGCAGAACGCGATGACCCAATTGCGCTATTTGGTAGCCCAGGTTTTGGGTAAGGGTGGTTTTGGCAACACCTCCCGCCTGATTAAAAACTGCGATGATTCGGCTCATAAGTGAGTTGGTTTACCTGCCCCGTTACAACCTAAGATAACGGTGATATGTTAATTTGCAATGTATATTTTTGTTTTGGGTAATCTCACCACCAATATACAAGAGTTGTTGGAAAATAATTCAGAGTTTGGTTAAAGTTGGAGTTTGAAAAATGGAACTTATTTTTTCTATAAAATTTAGACAATTAAAAAATAACCCGAAATCATTACCAAGGAAGCCAGGGGTTTATCTTTTTAAAGAAGGCGAAGTTTATTTGTATGTTGGCAAAACAACAAACCTTAGACAAAGGCTAACTAGTTCGTCACACGTACCTTTTCAAATAGCTAGCCAAACATCAAAAGTAAAAATTTACTACTGTGTGACTGATGAAATAGGAATAGAATCTTTTTTAATAGATAAATTTAAACCTATTTGGAACAGTAAAATTTCTAACACTACCTGTAGAACAAGTAAGACCTTTTATGATGAAGAAAAAAAAGGAACATGGTTCATTCATACATTAGGTTGGTACTGCAATATAAACGGTGAAAGTTATGATGCATTTAAATCTTTTTTACCGGATGGTATAACTTGTCTAAACAAATACCAACAGTCACTTGAAAAAGTTTTAGCTGAAGGACTAAAGAACGCAATCTTCAAAATTTCTATGGAGTAAAGTACCTTTACAAAAATCTCTACTTGATGTTTTGACTTATACTCAAACTCATAAGTAATAAAAAAGTAAGCAACGAAATTTGATTACTTGCACAAAAGATTGATATATAGAGGTTTTAGTTAGGTACGTCTTAGCATCTCTATTGCCCGGTCAGGGGAAGGCTAAGTTTTGTAAGTAAATTAGGCTTGCTGAATTTGATTATGAAGTCTTAAAAGTTATCCTTTTATACTATTAATTTCTGTACCTCTGCGTGAGACTAATTCAGACTTTTATTCTTCGTCACCAAAGTATTTTTAACCCATTTTTCTAATTGCTGCATGTTTTGGTACTTAGATACGACTTTTCCATCTCTACGATCCTGAATACCAAATATCTCACTTTTGTTAGTATCGTATCCCGCTTGAGCAGTCAGATCGATTAAATCGTAGCCATAAAAACTCAGCAGTGATAATAATTCCCATTTCTTCATACAATGTTTGAATCCTCTATTGGCTAGGAACAAGTGGGGATACTGGGAGACAGCATTGTTATCGAAAATTGCCTTTACAATAACGACTATCATACAGTACTCACTAGAGACATCAATCTTTCTGGTAGTGTCGTCATTCCCTCAAAAAACGACATCCAAAACTGCGATCGCCATTAGTAGCGGGAGTAAATTATGCTACACCGTGGCAGGTAGGGAAATATCCAAGTGCGATCGTGAATAAGATAACCAGTTTGTCAGCGCCTTGTTGGAGCAACAACCATTAAAGCAGGCGATGATGAAAGCAGAAAATGAAGCTAATCGGCAGATTAAAGCGATGGATTGACCGAAAATCAATGCCTTTGCAGATGTCTATGTTTGCTTCGGTTAGTAGTTTTGATCAGAACACGGGCACCGTCTCGTGCCAATGCATCGTATCTTTTTTATAGGTCTTTTTTTTGCAGTTCCATCAGCAGATAGGTGTTTAACTGGTAGCAGCGTTGGAGTGAGGCAACGTAAGCAGCGCGTAGTTCTTCGTTAGTTATTTTGGCGCGTAAATCTTCAAATATTTCAATAGCTGCTTGAATATGTGTTTGGGCTGGTTGTAAATTACCCCGACTGTATTCTAGAAAAGCTATATGAAAGAGCATTTTGGCTTCTTCTTCCCTGTCCCCAACTGCCCGGAGTATTGTTAAAGCTTGGTTGTAGTATTTGAGTCCTTCTTGCTTTTCTCCTAAAAAGTAGTTGTAGACAGCGCCAATATTACTGAGGATAGTGGCTTCCCTTCTTCTCTCGCCCACTGCACGGATTATGGGTAAAGCTTGGTTGTAATATTTGAGCGCTTCTTGCGTTTCTCCTAATAAGCCGTAGAGAAAGCCAATATCGTTGAGGGTGCGGGCTTCCAGTTTTCTGTCCCCCACAGCACGGCTTATGGGTAAAGCTTGCTTGAGGTATTTGAGCGCTTCTTGCTTTTCTCCTAAATCAGAGTAGACAATGCCAATATTGATGAGGGTGCTGGCTTCTTCTCCTCTGTCCCCCACAGCGCGGCTTATGGGTAAAGCTTGGTTGTAGTATTTGAGTGCTTCTTGCTCTTCTCCTAAATTGTCGTAGGCTTTGCCAATATAGGCGAGGGTGACGGCTTCCACTTTTCTGTCTCCCACAGCGCGGCTTATGGGTAAAGCTTGGTTGAAGAATTTGAGCGCTTCTTGGTTTTTTTTTAATGAGTTGTAGACTTTGCCAATATTATTGAGGGTGGTGGCTTCCATTCCCTTGTCCCCCACTGCACGGAGTATTGGTAAAGCTTGGTTGTAATATTTGAGCGCTTCTGGCTTTTCTCCTAAATCGTCGTAGATTTTGCCAATATTGTTGAGGGTTTCGGCTTCCCAGCGTTTATCATCAACTTGTTGCCAAAGTTTCAGTGCTTCTTGGTATTTTGCGATCGCTTGTCGCAGTGATTCTGCTGTCCCTTGTTGATAAAATTGCTTCCCTTCTTGAGAAACCTGTTCCGCAGCAGCGCGAGTGGCATTTTGTTGAGTGCTTTCTGGCTGCTGTGCTATCTGCAACCCTCGGTTTCTCGGTGTCGCCCCTACAGCATCAGCAAGCATTACCGTACTCAGCAATAAAGTTAAACTGTAGCGGGTCAATTTTGGTAGAAACCACCTGCAAATCCCCTGATTATTTGCACTCCCCATGATTTGTCAGTCTCAATAAGTGATTATTTACAGCCTATCCCGTCGGCATCAATTCCGATTATTAGTAAATTATTTAACTTTTGCCAGTAATATTGCTGAAACTTTATGTTGATTTTATAGGTGCAGCTAGCTGACTCATACATGGTTTCTGTTTTGGTAACAAATTTTTTTAGAGGCTAGGTGTAGCGAACTGCAAGTGCAAAACTGCGGGCAGATCAAGTGGTAATTTTCACTATCTGGGTTACTACAGCAATTAAGCATTAATCTACTAAAGGATTTACAGTGTCTTAATTTTGAGGATTTAAGAACTCGTGGCTCGGAGTCGGCGCAGCGGAGTGGCTCTTGCGGGCTTGCAGGATCTAGTTGGCTCAACCAATAATCTCCCTGCCCGTAAGAGCCACCGACTCCGAGAGCGTAGCGGTCACGAGTTCGGTCTGCACGGCGTAGGTCACAGGCTAAAACCACGGTCTTGCTGTTTCTGCTTTTGTTGCTCCTCCCGGAGATGGGCTTCTAGCTCCTGACTCCAATCAGGATTATGGGTTTTGAGCCTTTTACCCTGTGGCAACAATTCTAATACTGCACTAGCTGTTTTATTCCCTTGCTCATCGTTATTGAATGCTACGACCACCCTATTGAAACTCTTGAGAAATTCCATAGGTAGGTTATTCGGGTCATCAGCTACTATCAACATGGTTCTAGTTGGTGGTAGCCCTTTGCAGCTTGAGATCAGGTAAGTGGCTGCTGACATCGCATCAATTGGTGTAGAACACAAAAAGACGTTTTCTACCTTGTCCGTTGGTTGCCCTCCCAATCTCAGATAAAACCAACCATTTGCTGTAGAGGTGTTTTGGTCATACTCCACAGTGCGATGATTTTGTCTAGGCTTTGACCAAATTAATGCGCCAGTTTTTTCACCATCTAAATCACGCTTGATAAACAAAATATTTCGTTGCTCATCCATGTAAAGCAACTGATTATTATGTAATCCTTGCGAAATATAATCTGGTATATAGCGTTT
>JBGTMK010000807.1:0-4796 GCA_041743605.1 Nostoc sp. | reverse complement strand
CTTGATGCTACAGATGCAGTAACTATTTCAGGTGATAGTGGAATCTTAACTGCAACTCTAGGAACATTAGGTCAAGGAGGAGATATCATAGTTAACACAGATTATTTCCGTCTATCAGATAGCGCTACGATATCATCAGCGACAGGCAGTTCTAGTAATGCAGGTAATGTTACTATCAATGCCCGTGCGGTTGAGGTATTAAATGGGGCATCTTTAGTGACAGGAACTCAAAGCAGTGGTAAGGCTGGTAATATTACCATTAATGCTACAGATAACATTACTATCTTTAGCAACACTGACTTAAATGGTACTACTGCTTTGATTGCAGGTACTACTTCTAGTGGTGGTGGTGGAAATATAAATTTATTTACAACAGACTTTAATTTATTCGCCACTAACTCTAATTCTCCTGATTCCGTTGCGGTTGCCACAAGCAGTCTAGGAGAAGGCGTTGCAGGGGATATCAATATTGTTGTTACGGGTAATTTTAATGCGAATAATGGTTTAGTAAGTGCCAGATCCGAAAAATCGGGTGGAGGTAATATTAACATCAATGCTAGAAACATCCGCTTGCGGAATAACAGCGATATCCGTACTGATTTATCTAGTAGTAACAGTAAAGGCGGTGATATTTCCCTCACAGCAGATATCATCATCGCATTAGAAGATAGCGATATTCTCGCCTTTGCACCAGAGGGACAAGGCGGCGATATTAGATTTAACACCCGTGCTGTGTTTAGTGATTCTCTCTATAACCCTAGACAAACAACATCTGATAAAAATAGCCTCCAGTCATTGAGGAATAATAATCGCTCTGACATTAACGCCACTGGTACAGTCTCTGGCAATATTATCGGTGTGCCTGATATCAGTTTTATTCAAAACGGCCTGACAGAATTACAAAACAATCCCATTGATACTAATGCCCTAATTGCTAATAGTTGCATTGCTCGCAGCCCGAAGCAAGAAAGCACTTTTGTCATTACCGGTACTGGTGGTTTGCCAAATCGTCCTGGTGAGGCTGCGGCTTCTAGTTATCCTACAGGTGATGTACAGAGTGTAACTAATAACAGTGCAGGGAATTCCTGGAAAAAAGGCGAACCGATTGTGGAACCGCAAGGGGTATATCGGCTGGCGAACGGAGATTTGGTAATGAGTCGAGAATGTCGTTGATATCATTAAAACATCTGATATCGCAGCGAAAAGGTAAGACCGTTATCTTGCAGGGTATCTCCTCTACCATTTACATCGGTTAGGGGGATACCATAATCCAAGCGCAGGTTTAAATTTTGACTTGGTTGCCAAAGTAAGCCTAAGCCAAAACTGGAAATCGTCTGCGGTTGCGGATTACTGCTAAGACTATTCCACACTGTACCGATATCAAAGAAAGGCGCTATTTGCAAAGCGTTATAATTGCCTATTAAGGGAGTGCGGAGTTCAACGGAGGCTGTAAAACCATTATCAGCTACAAGTCTGTTTTGAGTGTAACCACGCACTGTATCAAATCCACCAATACTAAATTTTTCTAAGGAGAGTAACGAATCTCCTGTTAGTTGGGCGTTGACTCTAGTGAGTAGTAATGTACGTGATGATAATAACTGCACCCATTGAAATTGTCCTAACCAAGAAAAGAAGTGTCCATCCGTACCAGTATCATTGACTGTAGCATCAAAAGCACCAATTCCTAGACTGAATTGGGAACGAGCTGCTAAAACTTTTGTAGTATCGCGCTTTACCCAATCTTGAGAAAAGCGAATGACTGTAACTTTTGCTTCACCATTCTCTGCACCTGGGGAAAAGGAAAAAGGGATATTATCCAGTAAATATGTTTGGGAACGACGCAAATCTAATCCTAAACTGAGGGCGAACTCTGTTTGAGGTTGACGATATAAAGGATGGCGATAATTCAACGAGTAGGTTTGAGTTTCACTCCTAATCTTTAAGTCGCGGAAATCATCGGTAACAATTCGGCTATCGGCGTTGTTCACGCGGAAACTCAGAGTATCATTATTGCCGTTGAGAGGAATTGTATAGCTAGTATTGTATAGGTTGAGTCCTTCAGTCAGAGCATATTCTGTAGTTAGGCGATCGCCAAAACCCAGCAAGTTATCATGGTTAATAAACACCCCTATTTGTGTAGAACCAACACTAGGAGTTTGATTGTTGGCGGTGAAGACTCCGCCATGAAAAGCTGGTGCTTCGGTAATTGTTACTTGTAAGATATTACTACCAAGACTGCTACCTGCGGTTAACTCAGCATTTACACGCTCAATTACAGGATCAAGTTGTAATAGTTGCAGTGCTGCTTCTAAACGTTGACGGTTTAAGGGTGTGGAGGTAGCTTTGGCGATGCGCGATCGCACGTATACTGGTTGCAGGCTCCTCAAACCAGTAATCTCGATTTTTTCTAATACCCCCTCCACCACCTGAATTTTGACCACACCAGTTGTGAGATTTTGATTGTTCGGCAAAAATGCACCACTACTGATATAGCCATTTTTAATATAAATTTGGGTGATATAGGACTAATATTTGATTTCTGAAAAAACTCCGTACATTTGAAGAGTGGCAAAATCAAAGGTAGTGTGTCGGATAAACCACTCAAACATCCACTTCAGATGAGAGAACGAAGGAATCAAAGCACAGAAACGCCGCACCCATGTTTTAGCTTGTAACCAAATATCCTCAATTGGATTTTGTGATGGGCAATTAGGAGCAAAACGGACACAGTGAATTTTCCATTGTTCTGGTGGCAAACCTTCATTTACTTCACCTAAAAACCCTTGAACAACATGAGAACGATGATAAGAAGCACCATCCCAAAAAAGAAGTAATTGTTGGTTCGGGGACTGGTCTAATAAATAGCGTAGATAATCAATAGTATTGTCAGAATTACCAGCATTGTAAGCTTTTAGAAGTAACTTGCCATTGAGATAGTCAACCGCCCCGTAGTATGTCTGTTTCTCTCGTTCGTTAATAACTTCCACTGCAATTTCTTGATCAGTTTTTCCCCAAACATATCCGGTTAAGTCTCCCCAGACAAGATGACACTCATCTATTAACAATACTCTTAGCCTTCCTGATTCTATTTCCTCTCTCTTACTTGCCAACAATGATTCAATCTGTTTTTTTTTTGCTGTAACAGCCTCTTTGTCCGCCTTTGGATTCAAGGCAGTGGTTTTCTTCCAACTAATTCCCGCCGCGTCAAATAAATCGTAATAGCTTCGTTTTGATTCGTAGATCACATCATATTCAAATGCTAATTTGTACTCCAGTTCACCCAGTTCCCAGATATCTTTAGTTTGCAACCAACTTAATACTTCTTCTCGCTGTTCATCGCTCAGGTAACTCTTTCTACCTTGATGATTTAGGCGTAGTCCCGAAATTCCATATTCCTTATAGGCGTTCTTCCAGCTTGTTATCGAACCAACAGACACATCTAAAATTGTTTGAATTTCCTCATACTTATAGCCTTGATAAACCAGCTTTACTGCCAATGCTTTCCTGACCTCACGTGCATCTGGGCGATTATCTATAAATTCTTGTAGTTCTGCGATCGCAGCTTGTAGATTCCGGTCTATCATTGTCCGCTATTAGACAGATACGTTCCTCCGTATTATCTCGTAACCTTTTTCAGAAATCAAATATGATTCCTATATCTGCACGTAATTTCAGCAAATCTGCAAAAGTAACTTGACTGTTCTCGAAGGGTTGGATTAATGCGCCTATTTCATCCTTAAGAACTGTAGCGCCCAAAACTTCTACTTTCTTGACTAAAAACCTGTCGTTACTGGGAAAATTTGTATCTGATGGTGCTGGTATGGGGGGAGAGGGAAGAATAGGCGCAGTAGGTTTAGTCGGAATAGGCGCAGTAGGTGAAGGCGTGGGTTTAGGAATAGTTTGCTCAAGGGTATCTGGTACATTGGGGGGAATGTTAACTCCTGGTGGTGGAATAGATTGGGCAAAGATAACATTCGGAAAGCTAACTAAAGTCAAAAGTAGAGGTAGGCTGTAGCAGGTAAATGGGAATTGTTTTGGTGTAGCTTTTCTACCGGATGCAGTACTATCCACAATTATGGGGTTAAAAATTGACACGTAAAGTATTTTTGCTGAGTTAAGTCTAAATTATCACGATTTATATCGGGTTGCTAGCGGATCACTAGAACTATTTGAGATAAATAGCGATTGCACTGCCGTTTTCCAATTCTCCCACACATCCCATTCCCTGTAAATTTAACGCACAAGATAGAGATACATCCCATTCACGAGTGATATAATTACCTCTTTGCCATGCCATTTGGCGAACAGAAAAATATTCACCATCAGCAGCATTAACTAATTGAGTAGGATTCAGCATCAGAATTAAACAATCCCGCGATGAGCATAATTTGATATTGGCACTAGCATCATTAAAACCGCCAATCACCGCAGAATTACAACCATATACTTCTCCTTCAAAAGCCATCTTACAAGTTGATGGGTAAACAGTTCTGTAGTATTTAAAATTAACTGCCCGTTCTGCTAATGCAGAGTTAAGATTGAAGCTTAATAACCCTACAGATGTCAGTAAAGATGCAACTATTTTCTTCAACATGATGTTTCTCCTCAGCAAAAATTTTGGATTTATGTTGTAAATCATCAGTTCTAGTGATTCATTTGGACTTTGGACAAAAAGAAGTTGGTTCGCGAGTATCACTCGCGAACCAAAAAACTAGTCATCAGAAATTACCCCAGTTATTTTACAAACTGAGTCAGACTGAGTTAAACGCCTAAAACCTAAGAAAATTTACGCGGCT
>JBGTMK010000806.1:0-11534 GCA_041743605.1 Nostoc sp. | reverse complement strand
CATCGGCACGCCGGTAACAAAATAACTAATTTTTAATCGCTAGAACCCTTGATTTTTAAAGCTCTTTAGGGAATGAAACAGCCCTGCTACAAGGGAAGGGGGTTAGGGGGTTAGGTCAATCGTTAGCTTTTTCGCATAACGTGAAAAGTCAGATCCATCACAATGAGTATGCTTTTCCTTAAAATGTAATCACTTCTGAGGTAACACCCATTGCAATGAGCATTTCCTGAATTTCATTCCGGTAAATTGAGTTCATGACAATCACCTGATCTGGTTGATATGTGCGGAGAAATTCTGGCGACATAATTTCTTTCGCCACTCCTGGGATAAATTTCCCATGACGATGAGGATTAATATCAACAACATACTCAATCAGATTAATGGCATCCAGAGTGGTCAGAAATGCCACACACTTAGACCCCGAACCCCAAATTACGGCCCGCTTACCTTGAGATTTCAGGTTTTCTAAGTGACGCTTCCATTTGTGTAAATGATTCTGGATTTGAGTAGCAAAAGCTTGGACATACTCAGCTGTCTGCTCAACGCTTTCCTCTAAGGGATGAATTTTATCAGATGATGTGGCGACTGGACGCGCTTCAATTAAGAGGTACTGTTCCCCATAAGTGCGATATAAATCTATTACCTCAAAGCCACAAGAACGGAATAAGCGAGCTAGGGAACCAGGGGTAAAGTAAGAACAGTGTTCGTAGTAGATGTCTTCAAACGCTAAATCTTGCAATACTCGAATTGTATCGGGAATTTCAAAGAAAACGGTAGTCTGAGTGCGATCGCCAATTGAGCGACGGACTTTGGTCACAAATTCTGCTGTTGGTTGAATATGCTCTAAAGTATGGCGACAACAAATAAAATCGCCTACGTATTCTGCATGATGCTCATCATAATATTCTCGAATAAACTTCACCCGATCTGCGGCTTGACTTTGAACTCGACCGGGGACTACGCTAGGGTCGATACCCACACCGCGATTGTTACCTAACTCACACAGCAACAGCAGAAAGTCTCCTTTACTGCAACCAATTTCGATAATATCTTTGTTGTGCAAGTCATATTTTTCAATCAGGTGATTGGCTAAATCAATGGCAAATTTATTGAAGGTAGGTGAAAAGCTTTGCTGGTCTTCATAATTGGGCGCATAAGCTGACCACTTGGCGTCAAAAGCTACATTAGTAATAAACCCACATTGATCACAATAGCCTAAAACTATATCTCCACAAGGAAAATCTAAAGCTTCCTGTTGTGTCGATGTCATCAGACAGCTATGAACTGGAACTTTGCTTACTTCATAAAATATCGACAATCCATGATGTCCACAATTTGGACAGGTAGATTCTTTGAAAGAATTTTCTTGGTTCTGCTCAATATTTTTTGTTAATTGCTGTTGTATCATTTTTGTTTCCTTACAAATTTAAATTTGTCAACATAATTCGTAATTCCTAATTCCAATCAGTATGGACTTGTACCCTCTTTAATTACGAATTACGAATTACGAATTACGAATTAGTAATTATTTGCTCAAGTCTTATAACTAATCTTTACCTGCTGCTAGATATCCACCATCTACTGGTAAAATTGCTCCTGTAATGAAAGAAGCTTCATCAGAGGCTAAAAAAGCTGCGGCGGCTGCCACTTCTTGCGGTTCACCAATGCGATTCATGGGATGAGATTGGCATACTTTCATATAAGTTTCTGAATCACTTAACCACTTTTGAGTCAACGGTGTTGTGATCACCCCTGGACAAATACAGTTGACGCGAATATTTTCAGTCGCATGAGCTACGGCCATGTGTCTAGTTAGATTATTCACGCCTCCCTTAGCTGACTGAAATGCCATACCTTCTGTAGAACCCCTCATACCTCCAATAGAAGAGATGTGGACTATGGAACCACCACCAACTTTTCGCATCTCAGGGATAGAGAACTTCGAGATTAGATAAGCTCCTTTTAAATCGGTATTAATTACCTGATCCCAAAGTTCAACTGGGGTATCTACAACAGTGTGCCCAGCCCCATGAATTCCCGCACTAGTACACAGAACATCCAATCGATTAAACTGATTGATAATTTGCTCAACCGCACTTTGACAATCGGACTCTTCAGCAACATCACATTTGATTTCCAATGCTTCACCACCAAGGGATTCAATTTCTTGGCGTACTTGGAGAGCCTTTTGTAAATCTCTTCCCACAACACCAATGGCAGCACCTTCAATTGCCAATCTAATAGCGATCGCTCGGCCTATTCCACTATTTCCTCCTGTAATTAAGGCAACTTTATTTTCAAACCGCCTAGATAATATGTTCATTGATTTGGCTGGTTATTATTTATTTACTTGTAAGAATTCAGGAGTCAGGATTCATTATTCAGAATAGTTAAAGAATCAGAAAAATCTTTGATTAATAAATATACTAATTATTCTATATTCCTTATAATCTCTGACTCCTGGGTGCTGAGTTCTTACATTTGCTTAAGACCATGAAATAATGACTAGGCGAAACAAACGAACATTATTTACTAAAAATTTAGAGTCGGGTAGAAACTGAAAATTTTGATGTTTAACTAATAATTTGGTATCGCGGGGATTGAAGAACGATTAATTTTTTCAATTTCACTCGTGTGAAAACTCTCTTCTTCGTTTTTGCAGAGATTTTCACATAATTGTAACAGTGTTTCAGCCGATTTATCCCATGTAAAACATTCAATAGCCCGCTTTCGTGCCGCTCTACCCATCGATTCTCTCAAATCATCATTCTCAAGGAGTTTGAGGATTGCAGACGCTAGAGATGGAGCATCGTTTTTTTCAACCAAAAAACCTGTTTTTCCATGTTGGATAGTTTCAACAACTGCTCCAGACTTTGTAGCAACCACAGGAGTTCCGGCTGCCATTGCCTCAACTGGTGGAATCCCAAAACCTTCATCCCATAGAGAGGGAAAAACAAATATATCGGCTTTAAAGTAAGAGTCGATCAATTTAGACCGGGGAACCATACCTCGGACAAAAACTTGAGCCGCGATTTCTGGAGAAATTCTCTTTTGCAGATGAGATCCATAATCTCCAGATAATATAGGTTTTAAACTTGCGAGTAAAGCTTGATCATCTAAAGGTAAAGTTTCGTCAATAGGTCGCGCTCCTGGCCCGTAGAATTCTAATGTCACATCTGGATAGCTTTGAACTACAATTTTAAAAGCATCTATTAAAACATGAATTCCTTTTTCTGGGGATACTGCACCAGCGTACATGATGCGTTTTATCTTCCTGTTTTTAGCTTCATTGTAATCTTTACTACGAGCAAACTCACTAGCTTCAATACCGTTGTAAATTGTCTGACAGCGATGGGCAATATGAGGAAAGTTTTGACGCGTTTTTTCGATGACAAAGTTGCTAACACAAGTGACAACATCAACGTGGCGAAGACGGCGTTCAATCATCTTTAAATTGGTTTGAGCATAAAACTCATGATGAAGGTTTAAGATGATTTTAGCGTTGGGGTTTAACGCTCGAACAATTGGTATGTATTGGGTCGTATGTTGAAAGTAGATGATATCGCACTGCTGGCGACGCAATTCTTTTGCTACTTGACGGCCATACATTGGGAATATCCATCTTGATGTCGATGATGGTGGTATAAATCCTCGATTGAAAGGTTTAAGATATTTTGCGTATTTTTCAAAAAGATTAAAGAGTTTTAGATCAAAGGGTAAAGGTGAAATAAATTGATAATTAACACCTTGATTGTAGTATTCACTTGCTAATCTAGAACTGTGCTTTAATGCGTATGCAAAAATTTCATAACACTCAGCTAATGGGCGTGCAATACCATAAGTACAAGCTCCCACAGAATTTTGTTCAGGTGGAATTAGAGTATCACAAAATTGATTAACAAAGGCTATTTTTAATCGTTCTTTAGAGTTTATTTCTTGAGTTTTGTTATTGGTTTTGTTGAGTCTGTTTAACTTATTATTTGCTATTTGATGGTAGCCTTCTGTATCGTTAGGTTTCAAACTCACGATGTTTTGATAACAATTGATCGCTTCCTCCAATTTACCTGTTTCTTGGAAAACAATTCCCAAATTGTAATGAGCGATAACCAAATCTGGTTGTAAAGCGATCGCTTGTCGATAGTAAGTCTCTGCTGTTTTCAGATCGCCTGAATTCTTCTGGTTGACACCGAGATCGTTATTCAAAGCCGCATAACGTGCTTTTTGCTCTGAGGACAGCTTTCCTTGAAGATCGAGCGCGTTACCCAAATTCACCTCGACTTCAACAAAGTTGGGTTGAATTGACAAAGCTTTTTGGTAACAAGCGATCGCATCATCCAATTTGTTCAGTTGTTGTAGGGTATAGCCCAAGTTGTTGTAAATGGGGGCTAGATTTGGTTGAATTGACAAGGCACCTTGGTAAGCAGTTACCGCTTCGGTAAACTTTCCTTGTACTTGGTGCAGATTGCCTAAGCTAAACCACACCTTGACTGAATTCGGATAGGATTGCAAAGCTTGATGCAGTAATTTCTCTGCTGTCTCGTAATCCTCTAAATGTTGAGCTATGAGTGCCAATCCTTGTAGAGCATCCAGCTGATCGGGCTGTTGCTCTAGAATTTGCTGATAAACCTCCTGCGCCTCAGTCAGGCGGTTTTTTTGATGATATCGAGAGGCAATTTGAAGGGCTTCTGCAAGGGTAGCCATAACCAATTTTGGATTTTAAATTTTGGATTGAATTGGGGAGCAGCGATTGGGAAGATTTGACCCAAAATTAATTGATGTACCTAATGGGGGTGAATAAGTTCGTAGTCAGGACTTTAGTCCTGGATTTTTAAACACTGAAGTGCTTACTACGAACTCATCAAATTTAATGCGATAGAACACTAGTGGTCTGTCTCATAAGTTCTGATTGGTTAGCTTGTTACCAAAACCCTGTAGAGACGCGAAATTTCGCGTCTCTACAACTCCGCAAAATTAATGGGACAGACCACTAGTGATGATACTGCACTACACAATCTTTGGATGTGGAATAGGAATAATAAACTGACCGCCCTGTTGCCGATAGGCTGCTTGTTGTTGCATGATTTCATCGGCAAAATTCCAAGCCAGAATCAAGACATAATCTGGCTGATCCACTAAAAGTTTGTCGGGCGAAAAAATGGGGAGATGATTGCCACCCATATAGCGTCCATGCTTATGGGGATTGAGATCCACAACATAATCTAATAACTGGCGATCAATCCCGACATAGCTCAACAAAGTTGTTGCTTTAGCCGCTGCACCGTAACCAACGATTCGCTTGCCTTGCTGTTTGAGATCCGAGAGAATTTCTAGTAAAGCTTGCTTGATAGACCGGACGCGATCGCTAAAATCGTGGTAAAAATCAATCCTATCTACACCTCGTTGGATTTCTTGCTCTAAAAGCTGAGTTACCGATTCATCTGCTGCATCATGATGTTCGACAAACAGCCGTAGTGATCCTCCATGAATAGCAACTCGCTGAACTCGATTGAGAAACAGTCCATGCCGTCTAAACAAGCGATCCAAAGCTGTTACCGAAAAGTAACACAAATGCTGATGATAGATGGTGTCAAATTCACAGTGGTCAACTAAGTCAACCACATAAGGCACTTCCATCACCGCTACACCAGATGGCTTCAGGATTGTAGCGATACCTTCCACAAAACCATTCAAATCTGGCACATGAGCTAAGACGTTGTTAGCTAAAAAAACATCCGCCAGTTTTCCTTCGCCGCGTAAACTCACAGCCAAGTCTTTAGTAAAAAAGGTACAAAGTGTGGGAACGCCAGCTTTTTGGGCTACCTCGGATGGCCCATCAGCAGGGTCAATTCCCAACACAGAAATACCCCGTTCGACAAAATGCTTAAGCATATAACCATCATTGCTAGCCGCTTCTAGCACTAAGCTATTAGCATCAAGTTGCCGCGACTCCATAATGAACAAAGCACTTTCTTGAAAATGCCGCATCAGAGAAGGAGACACCGAGGAAAAGTAAGGATAATTTCGGCAAAACAAAATCTCTGGCGGTACTGTCTCAGTGATTTGCAACAGCCCACTACTAGGAGAAAAAGCCAGATCGAGAGGAGCGGAATATTCTGGTTGATTCAGCTGTTCTTCAGTGAGGAGGGCATCAGCTAGAGGTGTATGTCCAAAGGAAATGATTGTTTCTAGGTCATCCTCACCACTAGCACGACAGGGTGGTAGCGAGTTGCGAGCAACTAAGTTAAGCATAGAAAGGCTCTTTTGTGAAGTAATTAACAATTCATCCTGCTAGAGAATATGCCAAAGACGGATGTCTCCAGCGTAAACTCTCATCAATTTGCCCAGTACTGAGCAGTTGTTTAATATGGGCAATGCGCTGATACCGAGGCCCTTCAAACTCTTCTAGGGTCAGGCCAATGGTTTGATAGACTTGGTATAGTTCTTCTGCTCCCTTACGAGCATTCCATTGCGGTTGAAAGTCTGGGAGCATCTGAGTAATTTTGCTACAGTCAACTCGATAGCAGCGTTTATCAGGGCCAGCATTTGCCGCATATTCAATTTGACAGCCCGGAACTGTTTGTTGAACGATCGCAGCTAATTCACAGATGCGGTAGTTATCCTCATTCCGCCCCACATTGAAAGCCTGATTGTGAATCACTTCTCTGGGAGCCTTCAAGACTGCGATAAAGGCCCGAGAGATATCTTCAATGTGGACAATTGGTCGCCAAGGAGTACCGTCACTCTTGATATAAACCTGTCCTGTAGTAAAGGCCCAAGCCACAAGATTGTTGAGTACTAAATCAAACCGCAGACGTGGCGAGACACCATAAGCTGTCGCGTTCCGCAAAAAAGTCGGACTGAAATCATCATCTGCTAATTGGCTAACATCATGTTCGGTTTTAACTTTGGAAATACCGTAAGGAGTCACCGGATTAAAGGCAGATTCTTCAGTTAACCAATCGTCTCCACCTGCTCCATAGTTACTGCAAGAAGAGGAGAAAATAAAGCGTTCAACTCCAACTTGTTTAGCTAAAGTTGCTAGATGCACTGAAGCGGCATGATTGATTTCATAAGTTAAATCTGGCCGCAAATTGCCTAACGGATCATTTGACAATGCTGCTAAATGCAGGACAGCATCAAAGCCTTCGAGATCAACTGCTTCTACATCTCGAATATCTTTTTCAAGTTCAGGAATTACTTGAATCCCTTCACCAAAAGTACTCCCTTTAAACAAATCGCTGTCTAACCCAACTACCTCATATCCCGCCGACAAGAGCATGAGTACCATTACCGTTCCGATGTAACCCCGATGTCCCGTTACTAATACTCGCATCTACTTTATCCTCCCAAATTTTCCAAGGTGCGTTACCACTATTCCACAGGTTTTCTAAGCGATGTTTATCTCGCAGGGTGTCCATGCATTGCCAGAAACCAGAGTAACGATAGGCCATCAACTGACCGTCTTGAGCTAATCTTTCTAGGGGTTCCTTTTCCCATTGGGTGCGATCGCTATCGATATAATCAAAAACCCCAGGTTCTAGTACAAAGAAAGCACCGTTAATCCAACCTTCATGGACTTGAGGCTTTTCCGAAAACTCTACAACCTGATCTCCATCCAGTGTCGGTAGTCCAAAACGAGCTGGAGGACGAACCACCGTCATGGTTGCCAATTTGCCATGTCTGCGGTGAAAGGCTAATAAATCTTGCAAATTCAAGTCAGAAACGCCATCTCCCCAGGTCAGCATAAAGGTATCTTTACCCATATAAGGAGCTAGACGCTTAATCCGACCGCCTGTATTCGTAGACAGTCCAGTATCAATCAACTCAATAGTCCAGTCGGGTTTATACCCGCCATGCATTTTTATTTCACCATTTCGCAAGTTCACCGTGAGATTACTATTTAATGAACAGTAATCCACCATGTATTTCTTAATCATCTCAGCTTTATAGCCGAGGGCAATGACAAAATCATTGAAGTTATAGTGATAATAATGCCTCATGATGTGCCAGAGAATGGGCTGACCACCAACTTCTACCATCGGCTTTGGTTTTGTTTCTGTTTCTTCGGATAGCCGAGTACCCAATCCCCCTGCAAGAATTCCCACTTTCATAATTGCATCCTCCTAAAAATTGTTAAAAATATTTGAATTATGTCAAACAGTTTTTGGAAAAATCAACGATGCCTCTTGAGACAATTTGATGGCGAATCGCTGCCAGTTCATTGGCTGTTAACCAGACAAATAACTTCCTAGTTGCCTCAGAAGAATCATCCATTTTGAGGGCTTCCTGAATTAATTGAAAAGTACCCTCTAAGTTTCCAAACTTCAGCGGTATGGCCGCTCGCTCCAAGCACCAATCAAAGTGATATGCGCGAGACTGTGCTGTGATTGCTGCACAAGATTCCACAGGCAGATAACTCTCTGACATTTCAATTGCCCGACGGTGTGCAGCGCCACAAGACCCATCCATAGTTTCTGCTACGGTGACACTATTGGAGTGTTGGCGATAATGAGCCAGAATACCTGGTTCGTACCACCACTCATAAAAAACGGCCACTCTTTTATAGAATTCCCAGTCGCAGGTATAAGGAAGGTCTAGTTTGTAGCCTCCCAGGTTTTCGTAGGCTAGCCGACGAATTACCACAGATGGGGGACTAAGTGGACAGGAAACGCCAATCCGTCGTACCCAATCCTTAACTACACCTCGATACTCTCCTAAGCCATGTTCCTGAGAGAAGACAACCTCTCGATTGTCATCAATATTTTCATAGCCAGTAAAAGCTGCCCCCACCGACTCTGATGATTTTTCTAAACTGGCTTTCAGCCGAGCATAAAAACCGGGGAGGACATAATCATCATGGTGCAAAAGATGAACCCACTGCCCCCGACTCAAAGCAACGGCTGTATTCCAATTTTGCTGTAGTGGTACAGTTTCAGGAAAACGGTAGTAACGGATAATGCCTTTTCCGAACCCATGCGGAATCTCAAATAGGGGTGGGTTGCTACCATTATCCAAAACCAGAATTTCCATGTCCTCTGGCCCTGTCCATTGTGCCAAGACGCTGGCAAGGCATTCAGGAAAATATTCTGGGCGGTTCAAGACGGGAATAACCACACTCCAGAAAGGTCTAGCCTCCTCGTGGTTTGACACTGGAGGAATAGCTGGAAAGCTATGTCCACCAATGATAATTTCTTGAAATTGGATTGGTGGGGGAATATGTTCATCTAAGTTGAACACAGCTGCCTGATTGCCATTTGAACTTCCAACCGCTTCAGCATAGTGCGGATTCAGCAGCGTTAACCCTTGGCGGTAGGCAGATACAGCTTTATCAAGTTGGTGCTGGATTTGGTAAATCTGGCCGGTTAGATAGGCTTTTTCCCAATCTGGCTTAAATTCTAGAGCTTTGAAAAACACAGACTGGGCTTCGTCTACCTGACCTTGCCCATGCAGAGTCATTCCCAATTTAAAATAAGCGTCTGTTTTTTCTGGTTGCAAACTAATTGCTTGCTTGTAATAAATAATAGCAGTTTTCCAATCCCCTGCTTTTTTCCGGGCAACAGCCAATTTATTATTCAATTGTGCATAATATAATTTTTGTTCGCTGGAGAGCTTACCTTGAGCGTGTAGCGCATTGCCCAAATTTGCCTCTGCTTCTATAAAGTCTGGCTTTAACTCTAGAGCTTTTTGATAGCAGTTAACTGCTTCATCAAATAGTTCTTGTTGTTGCAGAGCATAGCCCAAGTTGTTGTAAATTGGTAATGAATTAGGTACTAGGATTAGAGCTTGGCGATAAGCTTTCTCTGCTTCTGAAAACTGTTCCTGAACTAAATGTAAATTACCTAAACTAAACCAAGTTTTAGCAGAATCAGGTTGAGCTTGCGAAGCCGCATTTAGCCACTTTTCGGCAGTTTGTAATTGCCTCATTTGCTGCGCTAGCATCCCTAAACTGTATAGAGATTCGTGATGGTCAGGTTGTTTTTCTATAACTTGACTATATAGCAGTTCAGCCTCTACTAAACGATTGGAACGTTGGTGTTCAACTGCTAGTTGGAGAATTTCAGCCACTTCTGTTTTGTATAGCGATTCAGATTCAGCTTCTTGACCTGACTGAGACTTCTGCACCGTAATTTGAATGAGAGGTTTAACATGAGATTCTGAAATAATTTTAGTATTCATTAGCTATACTAACTTCATATTAAATTAGTTTTGGTATGTTGAAATCAATCAATGTAGCAGATGCACCTGATTTATCAAAAACTTACTGAACGCAAATTTTGCTAACAAAACAGCATTGATTTGATGTTTCAATGCTGCGAAAGTTCTGGGAAAAACATCTCTCTGATTTAGATAAAATGGCTTTGTAACTAACCCTAAACAAACTTTATTGATTCAGAGGTAATCAGGTTAGAACTTATATCGGAAAGCAGCAATTTCCCTTGAGTGATTCCAGTATTAAAGTCGAAAAGAACACCATCATTTGTATCGGTAATTCGACCTTGAGAAAACATTTGATTTAACCATTGAGTACTATTAACTTTACCCCAGCCATCAAATACAATCTTATCGATACCAACCTCAAAATCTTGAATGATATCAAACTCATCTTTTAACAAGCTATCGCCACGGTTGAAAACAAATTTGTCATTACCTGCGCCACCAATTAAAACATCACTACCACGGCCACCAATCAAAATATCGTTGCCCAAACCGCCATAGAGTGTATCATTGCCATCACCACCATCTAGTAAATCATTACCTTGTCCTCCGTCGAGGATATCATTACCTTTTTTTCCGTATAGCTTATCATCTCCCAAGCTGGCATAAATTTTGTCCGCACCGTTGGTTCCTATGAGATTATCCTTCCAAATCGTCCCATAGATAACATCTTTACCCAGGTTGCCAATTAAACTATCTCCTGCCAATTCAACTGCGCTAATATTAATTTCAACTATAGTTATATTGGTATTGCGCTTAAAATTGCGTTGATATGTCCCAAAAGCACTACCATTCAGGAAGTCACTACCATTGTTGCCATTAATATCAGAGCTTTTATTGCGACTATTAATCGTAATATTACGACTACGACCAAGGGTCAAATTGCCGATTTTCTTCGAGGATATTAATTTACCCTGGATGCCAAAATAATCTATGATTTTAGGCTTATTAGGATTTGTGGTATCTAATACCAAAAAGGCGGTTCTAGAAGAAGCCTTGTTATACTCAACTTTGGGATTTTCAATTTCTTTAGCTGTCAATGCTAAGTCTGCTGAAAACTCAAAAGAGAAGTTTTGATTAGCACCAACTGCAAAACTAGCCACTACCTTTGTTTTGCTTTTAGCACTACCTGTAAACTGACCATCTAATTCAATGACACTAGTATCAGTGAAAAGTGATGAAAAAGTTGGGTCATTGTTAAAAAATATTGCTTGAGCTTCAGCAATAGCAACACCTACGCCACCTTTAACTAATGTGTCTGTCTGAGAATTAGTCAAACTTCCTGAAGGACTTTGACTATAGTTGAAATAAATAGTATT
>JBGTMK010000805.1:0-2078 GCA_041743605.1 Nostoc sp. | reverse complement strand
AGAATGCTCTAACAGTGAAAAACATTGCTCAGATTATCTACGCCTGATTTTGACAGAACAACTGTTGTTACAGGGTTGTACCCAAGAAGCACAAGAAAGTCTGGAGCGTGTATCAAATGAATATCAGAATAACGCTGCGATATTTTGGGGTTGGTTAAGTTTTCTGCGAGGTGAAAATGAACAAGCCATAAAATATTATACAGATGCCCTGAAAGCCATCAAAAAGGCTACAGGCAAACGGCAAATATATTTCAATACAATTGGGGGCTTATTTTTTATCCTCGCATTGTTAAAAGATGGTTCAGCGCAACACCTCAAAGAAGCAGAAGAGTACACCAGTTTGATGTCCCGTCAAGGGGATCATTGGCTCAGGTTTACTTATGGCAGACTGAACATGGTACTGCAAGTTCAGCTTGGCGATATTACCCAAAAGCAATTTGTAGTCAGTGGTCATATTTCTTCCGTGGAAGAAGAAAATAGCTTACAAACATTGTTTTGTTCACTATGCCTTTACTGGATGGATGCAGAAAGTGCTAAAAAACGCTTACCTAATTTACTAGAACCACTATATCAGCGATCGCTTGCCTCTGGTTATCACTGGTTGGCAATGGAAACCGCAGAACTCCTATCCAGGCTAAAACCAAGTAGTAACTATAAACAACTTGCTCCCGCACTGCGAGAAGATAGCAACTTCCATTCCATCGTAGACTTAATTCGACCCCAAGAAGCTTGGGAAATGTGCCTCAATGCCCTGGCAAATCTCCAATCAAGACCACAAACATCCCTAAAACCAGAATTGGAACTACGTTTAGCATGGTTCATCACCTTCTATCCCAGCAGATGTGTCTTACAACCACGAGAACAAAAAGTTAATGCCAAAGGAGAATGGAGTAAAGGTCGCCCCATAGCCCTCAAACGTCTGAATAGTGGATTATCTGAGTTTGATTACATCACACCCCAAGATATGCGGGTATGTAGTTGTATTGAGATATATAGTGAAGGCTATTACGGCAAAGTTGATTATACCTTCGGTGAAAAAGCCATCTCTGCTTTAATTGGACACCCGTTGGTTTTTTGGGAAGATACACCTACTATCCGTGTAGAAATTGTCAAAGGAGAACCGGAACTACTGGTTAAAAAAGGGAAACTTGATCGTCTCACCTTGGAATTTTCTCCCAAATTACCAGAATCACAGAATATTCTGCATATCAAAGAAACTCCAACCCGCATCAAAGTCATTGAAATTACTGCCGAACACAGACGCATTGCGGAGATTATTGGTAAAGATAACAAATTAAATGTACCTGCCTTCGCCGAAAAGCAAGTTTTGGCAGCGATTAATGCCGTCTCTGGCATCGTTACTGTACATTCTGACATTGGTGGCGGACTCGAAGGTGCAGAAGAAGTACCCGCCCAGACTGTACCCCATATTCACCTTTTACCTGCTAACGCCGGCTTGAAAGTCGCGCTTTTGTCGCGCCCGTTTGCCCAAGGTGGCCCCTACTATCGTCCTGGTACAGGTGGTGAAACAGTAATTGCCGAGATTGACGGTAAACGTCTGCAAACTAGACGAAATCTGCCCCAAGAGAAACAACTTGCTAAAGCCGCCATCAAAGCCTGTCCCACCTTGACGCGAACTGAAGAACAAGATGGTGAATGGGTTATAGCTGACCCAGAGGACTGTTTAGAATTGCTGCTAGAACTGCAAACGCTGGGAAATAACGTAGTCATAGAATGGCCACAAGGAGAAAAACTGCGTGTTAGCCACAATGCAGACTTGAAAGACTTTAATTTATCAATTCAACGTCAGCAAGACTGGTTTGCAGCCACTGGGGAGTTGAAATTGAATAACGACCTCGTGCTGGATATGCAGCAACTACTAGAATTATTAGAGAAAACCCCCAGTCGTTTTATCCCCCTTGGTGATGGTCAATTTCTGGCTTTAACTCAAGCTTTTCGGAAACGCCTCGACGAATTGCGGATGTTTTCAGAAAAGCATAGTTCATGTATTCGTTTTCATCCCTTGGCGACGTTAGGGTTAGAAGATTTTGTCGATGAGGTAGGTAAGGTAAAAGCAG
>JBGTMK010000804.1:0-5820 GCA_041743605.1 Nostoc sp. | reverse complement strand
ACAGAAAATACCAAATATGGATTCTTTGAAAAAGCACGTCTGTCGTAGGGGTAAAGCACATTGCTCATTGGTGTCAACTTAACGCAAAAACTATGTCCCGCAAGGAACTGAAGTTCCTTACTAATAGCGAAAGTCATCTGAAGATGACTAGATATCCCCAAAAATATTCAGTCTACTTCAGTAGACTTTAGCTATGAGTCAGAGAATTCATTCTCTGGCGGGTTATGAAGCCCGCAGCGAAGCTATTTCTAGCTTAAGTTGACACCAATGAGCAATGTGCTTTACCCTTAACCACGTATTTGTATCATTAAAATATTCTCGCCTTAAAACTCTATCCCTTTATGGGTAGAGTATTCACCAATTCAGAATTCTGTATTCTGAATTCTGACTCCTGTTTTATAATTATATTTTGCTGTAGTTTGCAACTTCAACCTCATGAGCAATGCTTGTAGGTTCAGGAATAGGTAAACCATCTTCTAGCATTCCTTCTATATGAAATTCAATAGCTTCTGCAATCATCTGCTTAACTTCTTCTAAAGTTTCACCCACAGCGACACAACCTGGCAAATCAGGGACATAAGCGCCGTAGCTAGTTGCTCCCTTTTCAATCACAACTGTATAACGCATCAGTCTTCCTCCAATTGAGCTTGTCTCCAGATATTTTTCAGAGTACCAATTGGCACATCCACATTTGGCTTACCGGCCACTGTTACAGTACCAGATTTATCAGGATGTTTGAACTGTCGATGACTACCTTTAGTTCTAGCAAGATACCAACCATCAGCTTCTAATCGTTTAATAACTTCGCGTACTTTCATCCTATTGCTTATCTGTACAGTTGAAATTTCTGTTACAGATAGAGTCGCTAATTGAGAAGTCAAAAGTCAATCAGATTTTCTATTTTCGGGCAATTTCCTGATTTGGGGAATTTTTTGTAGGGGGCATTAACGAAGTGTAATGCACCTTTCTATTTGAGAATTTACTCAAAATCCAAAACCGTTACGTCAACCAATGGGGCGATTTCCGGGATTGACTGCATGAATATATTCACTACCCGATCGCGGTCTTCCTCGTTTATAATAAGCTTCTTCTGGTTTACCCCATCCTAGCTGCAAAATCATTTCCAAAAAGCTAGAATTTTCCCACTTGCACAAACTTGCCCATTCTGTTCTTTGAACAATTCTTTCTAAATCAGATGTGGCAATTTGTTGGTATTGTTTACTATTATTGAAACTCAAGTATAAATCCATCCCTATAGAGACTTCATACCAAAATTCTACGATGGAATTTTTAGCAGCTTTTAATATCTCTAAGTCGCAATTAAGGGCAATTAACTCAGTATCTATTTCGGGATAGTGCAACTTTTTTCCTTTAACTGTCAATTCCCGCCAGATAATACCGGAAACTCGATTTTCTTTCTGATATTCGTGAATTGCAGTTTTAAAATCTTGATAGGCAGTGAACTGTTGCAGCCCATCAGTTCTGATAAACTGGTCAATTACAGGATTGCCAGAGACCGTCATTTCTAATTTTAGACGTTTTCCTTTGAGGCAAGCTTGGCGTTCGGCTGTCAAAATTTGAATTAGTTCCTGGGTGGTGTAAACCTGTGACATCAGAATACACTCTAGTTAGTCATTGGTCATTAGTCATTAGTCATTAGTCAGTTTTTGCGGACTTATAGACTATAGATTAACTCTGTAATCTGTTAAAACAGATATTCCAATATTATGCTTTGGCATCGGCAGAAATGTAGTAACAGATATCACTAAAAATTAGGGCAGACCAATTTGGTCTACCCCATAAGTTATCTAGCTAACTCACTACTGAACTCATTGAAGGCTCGTCGCTTTAGCTGTGCTGTTTCGGTGCGTGGTAATAAATCAAAGATTTTGCGAAATTCATCGTCTATTTCTTCAAAAGGTACTTGACCCTTTTTATTCAAAACTACCTCACCTGATTTATTAAATACTACGACTTGCGGAACACCCCCAGAATAGTAATATCCTGGTTCTGTAGGATCGTAAGTTTCTTTGGGCGGGATAGTATCTACATTAATCGGCATAATTTCTGCTACGCGACCATAGAATTCCTGTACCCGTGAAATGGAAATGGCATATCTTTTGGAATCGCTGCTGTCATCTAAATAAAAAGCCAAAAATATGGGTTTATGCTCCGCTAAAGTCTGTGCGAGTGACTGTCTCGGTGGAACTAATGAACCATTGCCAGCATAAACGACAAAAATGTTGCCATCATATAAATCATTATCAAGACCAGCATACGCAGGTTGCATACTTATAATGAAAAGACTTGCAAGCAACAACAGGCATTTGGACAACCACCTTTGCCAGCCAGTAATTTGTTTATGTAAAAAAAGAAACTTTGTGCTATTCATCAAAAGGAACCTTGCAAGCTACTACTTGTCGTGATTTTGTGCTGAATTCAGCAAACCGGGCTGGATATGTAATTACGCCCATGCACTATTTTTTTAAGATAACGCTTACTGAGATTATCTCTCGCAAGTGGCTGGTACTGCTACGCAAAAGTCAAAACAGAGGTAAAGTAGTGCAACTATAAGGCTCAACAATCCAAAACCCAAAATTCAAAATTGGTATGACTGGCTTTTTCACCCAGGATTCGCTAAACTCACAAGATTAAATTTGTAACTTAAAGACTATCAATTAGCAACCGCCAGAAGACTAGGGTACAGATATGGGAAAGAAAATACAATTCATAGATAGACTGCGATTAGGTTTCGCGGTGTCAGTAGCAAAAAGTGTGACGTTTATAGTGCGATGTCTTCGACGGGCTGCGCCTACGCTGCGTCTAGGTGCTGGTAGTGTGTTACCAGGCGCAATTGCTCGTCGTATTGAACCCCGACTTTTACAATTATTGAGTCAGCAAGTTAAAAACGGGGTGATTTTAATTGCTGGTACTAATGGCAAAACGACTACAGCGCTGCTTTTATGCACAATACTAGAACGCAAGGGTTTTCGCGTCACTCATAATTCTACAGGTGCAAATCTGGAAAATGGCTTGATGACGGCGCTGTTAGAAAGCAGCAACTTACTAGGTACGCTAAATACTGATTACGCCATTTTGGAAGTTGATGAAAATATTGTACCAAGAGTCTTAGCGCCACTCCAACCGCGAATTATTCTCTGTTTAAACTTGTTCCGTGACCAACTCGATAGGTACGGCGAAGTAGATACTATTAGTAAGCGTTGGACAAAAGTTATTTCTACTCTACCAACAGAAACGGTAGTAATTCCCAATGCTGATGACCCAACTTTATCTAACCTCGGTCAGCAGTTACCCCAACGGGTGTTATTCTTTGGCTTGAATGAACCAGAACATTATCTAGAAGCAATTCCTCACGCGGTTGATTCTATATATTGTCCCAGATGTGGACATTCTTTAGATTATAAGGGTGTTTATTTGTCTCATTTGGGAGATTTTACTTGTCCCAAGTGTGGTTTTACTAAAAGTAAACCGACTCTAGAAAGTAGTGAATGGTCGCAAATTCTGGTTGGTTTGTACAACAAATATAATACTTTGGCGGCTGCTACTGCGGCTATTGAGTTAGGAGTTGATGAAGCAACAATCAGAGATACTATTAATACCTTCCAAGCTGCTTTTGGTCGGGCTGAAGATTTAGTAATTAACGGTAAACGGGTGCAAATTTTGTTATCAAAAAATCCTGTGGGAACTAATGAAACCATTCGCGTAGTTACTCAAAGCACAGATAAAACTACACTGCTGGTATTGAACGATCGCACGCCCGATGGTACGGATGTATCCTGGATTTGGGACGTGGATACGGAGAAATTAGTCGAACGCGGTGGGACTTTAGTAGTGAGTGGCGATCGCGTCTATGATATGGCACTACGTCTACGTTACAGCGAAAAGTCTGGTGAGAGTAAGTTAAATTTGATTGTCGAAGAAGATTTGAAACAAGCGATCGCTACTGCATTAGAGCATACACCAGAGAATGAAACTTTACACATTCTGCCCACCTACTCAGCCATGTTAGAAGTGCGAGAAGTTCTGACTGGGCGGAAAATTCTTTAAATTAGGGAGTGGGGAGTGGGGAATAGGGAGTAAGGGTAAAGAAAATAAAAGAGAAATTATTTCCCCAATTCCTAATTTCCCACTCCCTACTCCCTACTCCCCACTCCCTACTCCCCACTCCCTACTCCCCATTCCCTACTCCCCACTCCCTAAATTTATGAGTTCTCGAAATTTGGAATTAACAATAGGTTGGCTTTATCCGACGCTGATGAGTACTTATGGCGATCGCGGTAATGTAATTACTATAGAACGTCGCGCTCAGTGGCGGGGATACGATGTTAAAGTGTTACCCCTAGATCAAAATTCCACAGCCGCAGATATTAAAACTGTAGATGTAATTGTTGGTGGTGGCGCACAAGACCGTCAGCAAGAAATTGTTATGCGAGATTTGCAAGGTGCAAAAGCTGACGCTATGCGCGAAAAAATCGAAAATGGAACACCAGGAGTATTTACTTGTGGTTCCCCCCAACTGCTGGGACATTATTATGAACCAGGCTTAGGACAACGGATTGATGGTTTGGGAATACTCGATTTAGTTTCCGTGCATCCTGGTGAAAATACTAAGCGCTGTATTGGTAACTTAGTAATTGAAGTTACAGCTTCACGTCTGGCGCGAGATTTAAAAGAGATGACGGGTAGCACACCATATTTGGTAGGCTTTGAAAATCACGGCGGACGTACCAAACTGGGAAAAGTGGAAGCATTGGGGCGAGTGGTGTATGGTTTGGGAAATAATGGTGAAGATGGGACAGAAGGAGCATTTTATCAGAATGCGATCGCTACTTATTCTCACGGCCCTTTATTACCGAAAAATCCTTTCGTCGCCGATTGGTTAATTCAAACAGCGCTACGGTTAAAGTATGAAGAAGCGATTGCATTGCAACCTTTAGATGATAATCTCGCCGTACAAGCACGAGAAGCGATGTTTAAACGGTTAAAAGTAAGTTGGCCAAGTTTTACGGTTGCTAGGATTTAAATTAGACTGATTTATTAGTTTGAGACTTTCTTCTCATCTCAATTCATACTAGGAAGAAAGTTAGAGAGGCTCTCTCTGTAGACTCTTTCTCCAGTTTTGTATGGACAAAGAGGTAGAGCCTTTATGTACACGTTGCTTGTCGGAGTCAGGTAATGAAGATAGGTGAGTGCAGAGTGGAGGTTAGGTTTTTGGCTATTGAATCGGTGTTATGGACTTTGATTTAGTTTTTATATTAAACTACTCTAAAACTAGAGGAATAGTGGGTTTTTATGGAAAGCGTCCAAAACGTTAGTAAAGAATTGAATGTAACAGCAGACACAGAAATAGAAAAATTACAAAAATCTACTCCAGAAGAGTTCAAAAAAGACATTTTCAAAAAACTCAGAGGTGGATTTTTTTTGGTACTAGGATATTTGTTGTCACCACTATGTTGGTGGAATGATCTATTATTCAACCTACCAATAGCTTATGGTTTTGGGTATGCGTGTAGTTTACTTTCCCCAAAAGTATTTATATCTTGTTCAATTATAGGGTACTGGCTCGTTACGTTGGGGCGTTGAAGTTATCAGGAATAAAAGAGCAGTTAGTTTTCCAGCACTATTAAAAGTTGTAATTTTTATCATCTGTATGAAATATGTATGCATCTAGCATAGAGACATAATTGTAGATAATGCAAGGTTTCATCACGGCGGTCGGATTGCTCAATTAATTGAAGCGGCGAGATGTAAGTTAATCTATCTACCGCCTTACTCACCCGACCTCAATTGAATTGAAAA
>JBGTMK010000803.1:0-2722 GCA_041743605.1 Nostoc sp. | reverse complement strand
AATTGCTCACTATGCATAAGTACAACTTTTCAATACTTCTTGGACTTACCTCGGCTGTTGCAGTCATTGCACCCATGCCTGTTCAGGCTGCAACTTTCAACTTTGACCAATTGCAAGTTATTCCCTCACGACCACTCGCTTCTACATCTAGACTGAATCTATTCGGGACACCATCGGAAAACCTGGGCTATTCTGCTTTCTCCAATATCGATCCCTCTGCCCCAGATTTTGGACACAGAGATATCAGTTTGAATGCGTCAGGTAATGGCGCTCCTTATTACGTTACAGGTCGGCAGGGAAGTCCTCAAGAGCCTCCTATCGGTGCTACCAGAACAGCAAATGTGTCTGGAGTTGCTGGCTTCTCAACGTTGAGCAACTATCTGACCAATAACGCAATTGATTTCAGCAATCTGGGGTTTAGCTTTGGACAAAAAAGCGATCGCACCTTCACCACTACATGGAATTTAGGTGAAGATAAGTTTGGTCAAGATTGGTTTGCTAGTCCTACTTCGACGATTGAAGAAAGAATTTATACAGCCAATCCAGATGATGTTGAGCTATTCCTCTCTTATGGAACAACTAAAATCGTTAGTTTTGGGTATTCTGACCTGTATTCAGTTCTCGATTATGGTCCTACCATAGAACTTAGCGATGATATTGACATTGCTTATACTGACCCAGTTAAGTCCACAAAAGTTGATGGTTTAAATCCATTTGAAAACGCATTGGCTAACGCTTTCTTACAAGACGTTGCTGCTGCTGGTGGTGGAATCCAACTATTGATTGAGGACACCGAAGTTGAGCAAGACATTAATGGTGGGATCGGTAACGGATTCGGTGTCATAAATCTGCGATTCGTAGGCTCTTTGCGAGCGGTAGCAATACCAGAATCGTCTTCAGTATTAGGACTATTGATGTTGGGTGCTTTGGGTGCAGTTTCTTATCTCAAGAAACAGAAAATGACTTGAGGGAACTGTCCATTAAGCTTATTCCCGTTGTCGCAACTGATGTTGCTGAGTAATTACTAGAAAGTACTGATTACTCAGAACTTGAACAATAACTCTGAGTACTCAGCACTCGAAACTCAGTGCCGCATTCAATCCGCCGACTTTATTTGTGGGCTTCCACAAATGCCAGAAGTCGCCAGAAAAATAGAAAATGAGGATTTGTATTATTTGAGGGAAGCCTGCATTACAGGTAGGTTTCCCCACTAGACTCAACTAGAAACAAATCGCTTTAAGATCCGTTGCAATAAGTCTAATGGTCAATTTTACTTCAATTGATCTGTAAAGTTTCTCTTTCACGTTTGTAACGCTCATCAAAGAAGTCTATTTTAGAGTTTTATCTGGTAATTATTACAGATCAGCATTTGTCAGCAATCATCTGTTTTGTAAATAAGCTACAACTGCTTGTTAAACCTCTAAATTTAAACTTCACTTAGCTTTTAGCGTTAAATAACCTCCGTCAAACTTACGTTAATTTTAAATTTTGCACTTAACTCTAAATACGCCTTGAACTTCAGTTAAAGACCTATAGCCAAAATCAGTTTTAACGGACTGAAATACATCTAATTAGCTTTAGCTGACAGTATCTTTTCCCTGAAAATAAATTTCTTGGCGGAGGATAAATCTAGTGCAAGATAATAGTTTTCAACTAGATCATTTCAAAGGGTAAAAAATTTATGTCTACATCAACTCCAACCATGTCTGTGTCAACTAAAATAGGAACTCCTGAAATTATGCCTACATCAACTCCAATTATGTCTGTGTCAGATCAAATGGGAACTTTTGAAATTCAGAAAGGTTTCAATCTTATGGGATTAAAAGTATCGGATATTGAGCTGAATGAGCTTCAGCATGGGAATACTATTTCACTAGAAAGTAGACGTTTAAGCGAAATTGGTTCAGTTCTGATACTTGCAGAAGCTCTTTCATCATTGCATTCAGTTAAAAACATTACCTTCAAAGACTTGCCAAAAGTTATGACAGAATCTTTAAGCTGTTCTGGAATTCCAGTCCATCGTTGGAATGATGATACACTTGGTAAGTGTTATCTTCTTCTAACTTTAGTAGATGGTAAACCCGCATTTCAAATATCATCTAAAAAGTAGGTAAGTCCAAGAAACTCAGGCATTTTTTTTGGAGAAATAAGCAAGAAAAAATATATTTTTTGCAATGCTTGAGGCAAATTTTTCTCGAATTATCTAAGTCCGAAAATAGAGTAATTACACATGTGAATGCGAAAGGAGTTTTTCCATGACCACAGCAAAGTCTTACGAAGATTTTTCACTTTTGAATGAAAATCTGTTCCCGTCGAACCAAATTGTCAACACTTTAACAGGCGATCGCATGACTATTCTTTGCTCTACATCTGATACTAATGGAGAGTATTTGAAAGTTCAGTTTGACTTACCACCTGGTGCAAAAGGTAGTCCTTTACACTACCACGTGTCTATGCATGAGACATTTGAGGTTATAACAGGGTTAGCGCATCTCAAAGCCTATTGACAAATGGATTCTATGAGAGTGCTGAGTTAGGGAAAGCCGCCGCCAACACAGAAAGCATATACTGATCATTCATCGGGAGCATGTCAACTTTGTTAGAACATATGAACTATTGAATAGTGGCAAAATCAATGAAAATATAGGAAGAAATCAATTTTCACAACAACAATGGAACCAGCTAATCAGAAAAAAATCCAGAAACATCTTCAAGCCATAGC
>JBGTMK010000802.1:0-4990 GCA_041743605.1 Nostoc sp. | reverse complement strand
AAAAACTTTATATTGTGCAAGTTTTGATTTCAGGATTAGCCCAACAGGAGGCAGACTTAATTAAACCAGAGCAATCTTATCCTGTTTGGTCGCCATATAATGCTTTTGAAGCAGCAAACACGATGCTAGAAGTTTTACAAGCAACACAAAATCAAAACAATGCCGAATGTTGAGCAATTTCCTTTTGTCAACGCCGATACAAGATTGGGGGAGGCTGGTTTTCGCCCTCAGATGCCAATTACACTTACAAGTCCCCAACATTCTACCATCACATCTACTCTGTTAGATACAGGAGCGACAGTCAACGTGTTGCCCTATCCCATAGGTCTAGACTTAGGATATGTTTGGGAACGTCAAACAGCAGCCTTAAACCTAACTGGAAATCTGGCTCAATTTGAGGCTCGTGTTGTAGTCATTCAAGCAATCGTGGGTCAGTTTGAACCTGTCCAACTTGTATTTGCTTGGACAAAAGCTGTACAAGTTCCTCTAATTTTAGGACAAGTAAATTTTTTTATGGAATTTGATGTTTGTTTCTATCGCTCACAGCTATATTTTGTAGTAAGTCCGAAGAACAAACTCCCAAAATAACTATTATTTTGTGTTGCTGAATCCGGGGATGAATTGATCTCACAAGCTCCCATCAAGTTACAGTCGGCAATGAATAGCGTTCCCTGAAAGGGTTGCCGTAGGCATCGCTAACCATTCCACTTCATCAGCACCCCATCCACAATCGCAATCCCCCACTGCGGAAACTTCACCAGCAACTTCTTGATCACAATCCGTAAAGCCGGATCATTCCAGCATTGGTGTAGGAAGTCAAAACCAGGGTTTTCCCCAACCAGAGAAGCCATCTTCAGTTTCTCCATTCGTCATAGTCTAGCGTGGGATCTCATGGCAATGTCTTCTCTACGAGACGCTCCGCGAACGGCGGTCGCCTCACTAGATTTTTGCACCTGATAATTGATTACAGATATATTCCACTGCTTCTCAAACTTGCTGATGCTTGCCCTCATGCTGGCGTAATACTTGCTGTCTAGCAAATATTGAATTACCCAAAATGGGGGGCATTCTCCAAGGTTTGCTCTATCCAACCATTCAAATATCTCACTTTGATTTAATGACACGGGCGCGGCGGAACTTGGTTCTTCATCACAGTCTTTCGGCTCAAAACCAGAGACTTGATTTTCTCTTGACAATAAAGCAAATTGACCCTGTTCTACTTGCCCCTGAATTTGATTAGCGATCGCTTCCTTGTCAGAAAATTCATTTTGTGCGATGGGCGCGGCGGAACAAGTACCCTCATGAGGGAATATCGCTTCAACGCCACAGTCCTGGTTTTCAGCCAACAACGTTCGCGTAGCGTCTCGAAGAGAAGTAGACTGACTCGGTACAGCATCCGCAAGCGTTAGCGATGTGCAGTCCATTGCCACAGGCAATTCTTCAAGTTCTGACGTGCTTTCGATACGTGAAGGCGACGCGCCCCTCAAGGGCGCATGAGCCGTCTCCTCTAAATGCGGATTTCGAGCAAGCGCGTCAGAACCAACTACCATACCAACAACCTTAGTTGGTTGTTGGTAGGTAGTTAACGAGTTGTTAGAAACGTTGTTAGGTTTTTGGAACCCCTGCAAATCCTCACTTTTTTGACCATTCTTTTGGAATGATTCCAAATCAGCATGAATTTGTTCCACTTTGGGGTGCTTTTCATTCCGTCTGGGTTGGTTTTTTTTCTCCCCGGCGTGGACGGCTTTCTCGTCACAAGAATTGGTTTCTTCAGACGTGGACGATTCCCAGTAAAACCGATTGTAATAACCATGCAAGTTACGGACACGGTAGCTAATCAACCCAGGTCTGCCAGAGGGTAAGCGGCCAAACACTTCCTCAAACTGAAACAATCCTTGAGCCGTTAACGCCGCACCTGCTTTTTGCAAGGATTTGTAGGTGAGGTTAGTATCGAGTTTATGGGCAGAACCCCCAAATTGTTCAGCCGCCACGCTATCTAACCAAAGCTGCTGGACTGACGGAGGCTGTTGACGAACCCAGTTAATATCCTCAATTGATACTTTGCAATGTGGTCTAATCGATTTATCTGCGTCAGCAAGTTTCCGCTCGTTTCGCTGTTTGCTGCCACCGTTGATTGCTTTTAACGCTGTAGTCATATTCCCTCCTAAATTTTTCCATGACAATGTGAGCGACATTGCATCCATGCCGCGTTTAAGTTTTTTAGCTATCTCAAAGCGAATCTTTCTTTACTCGTTCTCGTCTTTCCAAAAGCGCAACTCGTCTCGGAAATACCTGTCAGTCTTCTTTGATTGTTCCTTCCAGTGATCCCAGGCGACGATTACCTCATCTCCCAAATCCTGAATCACCTCGCCCCTCTCGACATACAAAGTACGGTATGGGTCAGCATGGGCAACTATAGAACCAACGCCAATAGTGTCTGGTTGAGAGGATGTGTTCTGGAGTACGGTAATTAACTCTGTTTCCTGGGTAGTCAATTCTGCCAAATAATCTGATTTAATCACCTCATACTCTTGTGCTACTGCCCAATAGTCCTGCCAATTACACCCCGGTTTAGCTAGCACCGCCCTAATCTCACTAACCGCTTGGGGAAGCATTTCTAGTTGCTCGGCTCGATATGCGATCGCAGTTGGTGTAGGTTCACTTCCCAAGATTATTGCAGCAGCTTCGAGTGCTTGGGTGTTGTTCATAGCACTGGCTAAGTTTTTGAGCGCCATACCCATCAGCCGTAGACACTCTTGGGCATTCTCTTTTGGGGGTTCCTGGGCCAGCGATCGCAGATCAATTGTCTGCTCTAACGCCTGTTTCACCCGCTTGTTCAACGCTTTGGTAGCTTGCTGGGTCATGGTATTTCCCCATTCTTGAGAAGGGCGTTGTTCTACAGCGTGTTCCAAATCCTGAATGCGCTGCCTAAGCTGTTGGTTCTCAGCCTCCAGCTTTTTCAACCCCTCCATTTCATCCAGACGTTGCTGTAACTGGATATTCTGCTCCTTCTGCTGCTTGTACAGGTTTTGCAGAGATTGGATTTGCTCTTGTACCTGTTCTTCAGCTTTGGCTGCGGCCTCTGTTTGCAAACCAATCTTCAATTCCTGGGAAAGTCGTTCTAACTCCTGTTTATGGCGTTCTTCAATAGCAGCGATCGCTTCCGTATATTCTGGTGGATAGTTCCGCCCTCTGGAAAATGGGACACTAGCGGCATCTAAATCAGCATTGTTGATCAGTAGCCTCTCGCCATCAGCAAAGGTGACAATCTGCTGCCAATGATTTGGTGCTTCTGCCTCAATGCTTCCCTCATCCCCATACCTTGGGTGTGACTGTTGTGAAACTGTGACAATAGCTTTTTGAAGAACCAGTGGTTCTTCAATTTTGGGAACCATTGGTTCTTGAATAGATTGCCTTTTGCGTGGAAGTTGAGGAACCACTTTTTGGGCGGCAGCAGAAAAATCTGATTCACCAGGGGATGGGTTATCTTTCAGAGCAAGCGTTACAGCAGCTTTAAGTTTTTCTGGTTCCTTGACCAAGCGAAGTAGTGGACGGGCTTGACGCTCGTTTTTAATGTGTTCGCCCAACTCGCCAACTGCGTCTATGACCTTTTTGGCTCCTAGCAGTTGGTTGATTCGTCGGTATCCACCCCAGGCGTATAATTCACGCTGGCAGTATTCTTCAAAGTTTTTATAGCCAGCTTGCAGGTAAAGCTGTTGTTCCCGCATCAGTAGGATTTCATTTACCGCTTGCCACTCGAACCTATCGATGGCTGTGAAGGTTTCTTGGATGCTGGTGTTGACAACACTGTAATCAAGTGATGATGTTTGTTCTCTGTCTAGTGTCAGCATTTTTCTTGCTCACTATGGTAAATGCTTGAAAGCTGAGGTGTTGCAGTTTAACCAAAGTGAACCGAGGAGATACTGAAGGGTGTTTGCCCAAAAATATGTCAGCATTATAATAAGCTCACTTTGTGATCAACGGATTGAGCAGGCGATCGCGTTGCTTGGCGGCGGGCGATCGCTTTATGCTGCAATATCCTCAGTTACTTCTTTATCAGTTTTAGGAAGTTGGTGTTTTGCTATAGTGATTCCCTTACTTAGTTTCTGTTGATTTTTTTCCGCCTTCTCCGCATCGTTATCTGGGATATAAATCAGTAAGTCTCCAGGTTGACAATCAAGAAATTGACAAATATCGTTTAGCCGCTCAGGTGACATCCGAGGCATGGTATCAGTTTTCCGTAACCTGTAAACAGAAGTTTCGGTAATGCCGATACCTTCGGCCAGGTCTTTATTTCTGACTCTTTTTTGGGCCATGATTTCATTCAGCTTCCAGCGAATCACTCTTTTATCCATCGTCATTACTCCACAATCCTAATATTCATAGTGGAAAAACGATTAATCTTCTTTTAGCGTCTACAGCTTTATTATATACATAAGAATACTATTAAAATAACTGACACTACTAAAAATATTCGTGAAGTGTTGACAAGAATATACGGCTCACGTATATTTATAAATATAAGGGCAAGGAAATGCAACCGCCTGCACCCGAACGCAAAAAGGGTTTGCAAATTACCAAACTTAACTAATTCCAATCAACCATAAAACCAAGTGCCACCGGGAATAGCAGCCGGAAGCCAAACTTGTAATGCTCAAGCCAGCGAGGATGATCTCGATGACCTACCAAGTCTTAAAAAACTGGTTATTTAGTGCCATTCGTCTAGAAATCAAAGATTTTACAGCAAAGCTGAATTTAGTAGAGTGTCCTCTTCCGAACACAGCACTTCCTTACACATCCCCTGATGCTGTCCGTCTGCTGTCTTGATAATGCTCTTAGCAACTAGCTTTGATGGCTACGCCAAATCTATTTTGAGAGCGTTGTGCTGAACCACAACGTTGTTTGCACACATGACAAAAGCGATCGCTACTGTCTGGAAAACTCAGCGATCGCCTTCTACCCTTTTATCAAGGAACTCTATTATGCCTTA
>JBGTMK010000801.1:0-10947 GCA_041743605.1 Nostoc sp. | reverse complement strand
TTCTTGAAGAAACCGGGTTTATTATGGTAATATAGTACAGAATTCTGAAAATACTGCTCCTCAACTACACTCAAGGAGCTGTATTATCTCTCCAATTTGTTAACTCTCACTTGCTACCTACCTTATTGTCCATAAACACTAGATATGGATGAAGGGAAGTAAGTTAGAGAGTTAATTAGGGAATTACCAAATACTTTGATGGAAATGCCTAGGGTGTTGATATCACAGTTGTTTTGTATCAACTGCTAGCAACACTTTCTCGAATAATACTCAAGAGAAAATTGAAAATCAACGCAAGGTGTGAAAGCATCTAGACTAAAAGCCGATCGCTTATTACACTATCGTGATTTTCTATGAGTTAACAATCAGTCTATTCTAAACTGCCAGCACTAGCTGCTCTAACAAGAGCTGCTAGGTCTTGAACATCTGCAAAAGCTTGGGCATCAATCTGTGCTGCAATAGCTGCTTCGATTGTGGAACTGGGTGGTGATACTAGATTTACAACTGCACCTGGATCTATTTCGAGAGAATCTACTAGTTCATCATTTCCACCTGCAACACCGCTATATGTAGGTGTAACAACTAATGTTGGCCCGGTAAAATACGCTGAAGTAGGTGCAGTTAATTCAGCACTAATGCTGATAGAAGAACCTGATGGTCTAACGATTGTAACAGCACCACGAGCAGCAGCATCTCCAGCATTTGCAGGTGCAGCCAATAAATTACCAACACCAACCAAACCTAATAAGCAGATGCTTCCTTTAACGATCGCAGAAATTTTCATGATTCACAAGCTCCTTGTGTTTTCATCTTTGCGTTTTCAATATAACCTTGACTTCGGAGGAATATTTCAGTATTTTTACTGAAATTATTCAAAATATCGGAGGTGATAAATTAAAAAACCTAATAAAAGAAATTGTTAGTGTAGATCTGAGCAACAGCAGTCAAATACCTACAGAAACATAGATTATGTAAGGCTTGTATTTACTTAATACTGCGATAAAAATTGTGGCAATGCTTACCAACTTCGGATTTTCGACAATCAAATCCCAAAAGCACTAGAAGTAAGGCTTTAGACTGCTTCCAGCATCATAATTCTCTGTAAACTCAGCTTAATAATTAGTCACACATTTTGAGCAATACCCATGTCGTATCTTTGCCAAATCTTAAGTGCATCTTCATGGGTAATATGCTGTGGGCAACGATTTGAACCTCCAGACTGATTGCGATTCTCGTATGGATGCACAATATTTTGTAAAGGCGCACAACTGTAAGCCTTTACCATATTCCACACAATTGAAAACGGCTATAAAATCTAGTTATAGGTTGGGTAGAGTGATTCTCTGAAATAAAGGGCTATGCGATCGCACAAAGTACCGACCAGAAGCGATCTGATGGCAAAATCCCAAAATTTTTTGGTAATGTTGGTTTTCGTGCCTACACAAGGTTTTTTAGTCTTTAACTGAAATTATTTAAATAGAAATAGATTTTTCATTTACAGCAGTTTTCATGTATTTGAATCACATCTGTCGTAGGGAACAATGCTCATTGGTGTCAACTTAACGTGAAACTGCACGTCCACCAGAAATTGAAATTCCTGGCTCATAGCGGAAGTTATCTAAAGATAACTAAAATATCCCCAAAAATCTTGAGTCTACTTCAGTAGACTTTACCTATTAGGCGGGAACTTCAGTTTCCGACGGGTACTCAAGCCAAGCGAGAAGCCATTTCTAGCTTAAGTTGACACCAATGAGCAATGTCCCTTACCAGTAGCGAGGTAGAGAATCAATATAGCCAAAAACTACCTCAGCGTCACGCTCAAGCACCATTTAACTTACTATATTTATTGTCCCCCAGTTCAATGGGCTACATCTGCCTACGCTTAGGTCATTATGGCAAAATCTAAGAAAAGCTCTACCCCTATCAATCTCAGCGATCCACAATATTATCTTAACCGAGAGTTAAGCTGGTTAGAATTTAATGGCAGGGTGTTACATGAAGCCTGTGATGATCGCACACCTCTTCTTGAACGCCTAAAGTTTTTAGGAATATTCAACTCTAATTTAGATGAGTTTTTTATGGTGCGGGTTGCTGGTTTAAAGCAACAAGTAGAGGCGAAAGTTAGCCTGTTAACTCCCGATGGTCGGACACCACAACAACAACTAGACGATATTACGTCTACCCTCACTCCCCAGGTCAATAAACAGCACCAACATTTTGAGGAAGTACTTCGTCCGCTACTAGTAAATCATGGAATTCATATTTTGAATTACATAGATTTGAATCAAAAACAGCGGACTCATCTCGACAGTTATTTTGAGGAACAAGTTTTTCCAGTTTTGACTCCCCTGGCTGTTGATCCGAGTCATCCGTTTCCTTTTATTTCTAATCTCAGTCTGAATCTGGCTGTTGTGGTCAAAAATCCAGACACCGAAGAAGAATTCTTTGCCAGAGTCAAAGTCCCCAGTGTTCTACCACGCTTTTTACCCATACCGCCTGAGTTGGGAGATCAGAACAGCGAAAAACCTGCCCACTGGACTGGAGTACCTTTAGAACAGGCGATCGCTCATAACTTAGAATCTCTATTTCCAGGGATGAATATTCAAGAATATCATCCGTTCCGCATTACCCGTGATGCTGATTTGGTCTTAGAAGAAGATGAAGCAGATGATTTATTGTTAGCGATCGAACAAGAATTGCGAAAACGGCGACTAGGTGGGAGTCCAGTCCGGCTAGAAATTCAATCCCAGACTCCTGAAATAGTGCGATCGCGATTATTGCAAGATTTGGAATTAACAGAAAGCGATCTCTACGAAGTAGACGGACTTTTGGGACTGCGGGATTTAATGTATTTCATGTCCTTACCACTGCCAGAACTCAAAGATCCACCACGCCAATCTGTTGTACCAATACGCCTACAAAGATTGAGAGAACCCAGTTTAGATCCAGATGTTCTAGAGACGGACGAAGGAAAAGACTTTTTTACTGTGATTCGGGAAAAGGATTTACTAGTACACCATCCCTATCAATCCTTTTCGGAAACAGTAGTGCGCTTTATTACCCATGCCGCCTACGACCCAAATGTGTTAGCCATCAAAATGACCCTTTACCGGACTTCTGGCGACTCACCCATCGTCAACGCCTTAATTGCCGCTGCCGAAAATGGCAAGCAGGTATCTGTGCTAGTGGAATTAAAGGCGCGATTTGATGAAGAGAATAATATTTACTGGGCAAGACGACTAGAAAGAGTTGGAGTTCACGTAGTCTATGGTTTAGTGGGGCTGAAAACCCATAGTAAAACCGTCATGGTAGTACGGCGCGAAAAAGACCGGATACGTCGCTACGTGCATATTGGGACTGGTAACTATAACCCCAAAACCGCACGACTGTATACAGATTTGGGATTGTTTAGTTGCCGTGAAGAATTGGGTGCTGACATCACAGATTTATTTAATTTCTTGACAGGCTACTCTTTGCAAAAGTCTTATCGAGAATTGCTGGTTGCACCTGTGAATATGCGCGATCGCTTTTTGTCACTAATTCACCGCGAAATCGAAAATGTTCAAAACGGGTTTTCTGGACGCATTGTTGCCAAAATGAATTCCCTAGTCGATCCACAAATTATCGCCACACTATATGAAGCTTCCCGCGCCGGAGTGCAAATTGACTTAATTATTAGGGGCGTTTGCTGTTTGCGCCCAGGACTCAAAGACATTAGTGAAAATATTCGCATAATCAGCATTGTCGGTCGCTTTTTAGAACACTCTCGGATTTATTATTTTCATAACAATACACAGGAGGAAATCTATATTGGCAGTGCCGACTGGATGCGCCGCAACCTAGATCGCCGAGTCGAAGTAATTACCCCAGTCAAAGACCCAGATATTGCTAAAGATTTGCAAGAAATTATGGGAATTATGCTCGCAGATAATCGCCAAGCTTGGGAATTACAAGCCGATGGCACTTATATTCAACGTCGTCCATACGATGATTCTCCAGAAGCAAATTCCCAAAAAATTCTGATGAACATGGCATTACGCTCAACTGGTGTAACCTCAAACCTGATTGATTAAAAAATAAGTTAGTTATACCTTGACAACTAGCTCAACTTAGTTTTTTTAGAAAACTTTAATTTTCTGAGCAGTTGTCTAAGTTATTTTTCAAGGTTCACACAAGTTATTCAACCATAGGATAGAGTCAGTGCTGGCACTTGCTCTCATAAACTAGAGGGGTTATTTTGAATAATTTCGTCTTTCCCCTCAATGTTAATGTTATCCTGTGAGCTTTCTACCTTGCGTGTTCTAGTAGTTGATGACCACGAATTAACTCGTTTAACCTTACAGTTGGTTTTTTCTTGCCAGGAAAATATTCAAGTAGTAGGTTTAGCCAGCAATGGTGAAGAAGCTATAGAAATGGTTAAACGTTGCCATCCTGACGTAATTGTTCTAGATTTACAAATGCCAGTCATGGATGGCTGGAGTGCGTCTAGTCACATTAAAGCTATATCTCCGAACACCCAGATTCTTGCTTACTCCTCAGTAGAAGACGTAAATTTTCAGGGGACAAAGGTCATGTCTAGCTTTGATGACGTTTGTAAGAAAGATGTGCCAACAAGCGAACTTATTGCTTTAGTTAGGCAGTTGGGTGAGCGTGCAGGAGATGGTTCTGTGGCAGAATAAATTATTTAGTGATGTTCCTTCGCCAATTCAGCCTTAGTTCAATTCTGGGTATTATGAAAGATATGACAGTACTGAAGAACGTTGGTATAACCTGAAGTTGAAGTTATACCAACGCAATTTTTGATGATTTCTACTCTACTGGAATGGTGCGTCTAAATTCATCAATTAATTCATCCAGTTCTTCCAAAGCCTGATTTACGTCAATTCTCAAAGTTCCCAGGTTTGGTTGCTCCAGTAAGCCTAATAGGTAATCGCGTTTACTTTGAACTGCGACAATTCGTTCTTTTATAGTCTGTAAATCCATTATTTTTTTCCTATTTTTCACTACCTTTAAATTTAAAGTTAACTCAAAATCTAATATTCTGGGACACTATACGCCTTTAGTAGTCAAATTAGAGTCAGCGCACAATGCGTTGGCCGCCAATACCCGACTTGTTCCTCTTCGCGCTCTTTATGAACTGACGTGCGGTTTCTAACCAGCTTAATATGGCAGATTAAGGTTGGTTGAATTACTACCGGAGGGAACGATGTTCTTTCCTAATTTGTTACTCATAGCCGATGATAATAAAACTAAGGTATTCAGACTTTATACTAAATTTAAGCTCATGCTACGCCAAATCTCTTTGGGAACACTCGGTTTAACTATCGGCGGCATATTAACCGTCATTGGCTTCGTTGCCTATGCGAGTAATAATGCTACACTCAATCTTATCGGTTTTTTTTACGGGATTCCTCTATTGTTGGGAGGACTGGCGCTGAAAGCTAATGAACTTAAGCCAGTACCATTTAGCCAAACTACGTCACCGTCAGCATTGATACTGCGTCAGCAGCAAGCAACTGAGACTCAAAATAAAATTCGCAAAGACATAACCCGATATTGCTACGGTCAAGATGCTCATCTAGATACAACACTTTCTTTTCTAGGTTTGAGTCCCACAGATCAAGAACGACCAACAGTCACAGGGTTACGAGAAACAGAAGTTAATGGCAACTATGCCCTAATTTTAGAATTTGATTCACCGCTAATACCATTTGATGCGTGGGAAAAAAAGCAGGAAAAAATGACCAACTATTTTGGCCCTGGATTAGAGGTTCAAATAACGCAGCCGTCTGAAAATACGATTGAGCTAGCGCTAATTAATACTCCAAAAGAGTCACTAGTTAGTAGTCAATAACAAAAATTATTGTTAGTCAAACTCCATGACTGTATCCACTATTTAGACTCCAGACTTATTTAGATATCTTGCAAAAGTTCCCATAACATCTCACCCCTTAATTCCCTTTTCTTATTAAGTTAAAGGGAGACAAAGCCTAGCTTTGGTGGGGTGCGATGTTTATTAGTAATTTATTTTTTAGGATTCTCTTAGAGGTTGTTTGAAAAGTCCTCTTGTCGGTATTAAAAGTTTTAGATCCCCCTAAATCCCCCTTAAAAAGGGGGACTTTGACTCCGGTTCCCCCCTTTTTAAGGGGGGTTAGGGGGGATCAAAAGTGCCTAAAGTTACAGAGAAATACTTTTCAAACATCCTCTTAACTACTGACCAAAAAGTTACTTTTCTAAACGGACTGCATACCATTGTAGATATTGCCCAGGGCCAATATCTAATTCGCAACTGGTGTCAAGTAAATATTGTGCTTGGGCTTCCACAGTATCAAATTTTTGTAAGTCAGGTGGCAAATCTTGAATTATGAGTTGCTGGAGAGCTACTTTGAGCTTTTCTAATAACTCTGATTGTGTCAAAAATTGTTCTGATTGATTTGTTTCTAGAACAACAAAATTATCCTGATCATACATTAAGGAATCTGGCATTTTCAAGATTTAGTGAATGTAAATAGAGGTTGACTTTTTTGTAGTATTTTGTGTTGCGTATGTAGTCAAAAATACTATGATTTTATGTCCTGTATGTAAAGTAATTATGTAATTTACCTGTCTAAAAAATTAATCTTATTCAAATCTCAATCTTATGTAATTACACTAAACCTCATCAAGCATTAGAAATTGACGAAAGAAATTTAAGTCAGGTGATATTAATATTTAGTATTAGCCTTATTCTAAACGACCTTTGGCAATTACTTTGCTCGGGATCATTACATTTTTAACCTAACTACAAAATTACATAAATAAAGAGTGTATTTGTAATTCTCAAAAAAACTGCAATTTGACTTAAACAATGGGGAAATATAAAAGTAACATTTTCTCCCATAACCATAGCCGAACAAAAAGGTAAAAATTGCCTTCATGTTCCAATTATAGATTGTCTATGCAACTTAGTTATCTACCGCTTGCTTGGCTCAACAACATTGAGCAGTCCATTGTCAAGAAACAGTTGATTGTGAGGCCAGACACTCCTTTGCCGCAAATCCCGGCATTGAGGAAAATAGCGATCGCTCCTGGGTCAGAGAGTTGCACAGACTTTTTCAGCATAGTCCCGCAAGTGGAAGGCAACTCATGTCAGGCATAAGCCCATTTCCTCTTTCTACAAAGCAACCGCCACTGATTCTAGTGGCTGATGATGACAAGACCATCCGAGTGTTGTTGCGTAAAGCTATGGAACAAGAAGGTTATCGAGTGGTCGAAGTCAATGATGGTAAGCAATGTTTAGATGCTTACGAGGCTATCAAACCAGATATAGTTTTGCTAGATGCTGTAATGCCTGTGATGGATGGCTTTACCTGCTGTAAGCACTTGCTCCAAATTGCCAGGAATAATTTAATATCAGCCCTTGCAAACTTTGATACTAACTCGACCCTTAAAAATACGGTTATATCTAAGATATGGGAGCGCACTCCCATCTTGATGATCACATGCTTGGATGATGAGGAATCTGTAAACCGTGCTTTTGACGCTGGGGCGACTGATTATGTCACTAAGCCAATTCACTGGCCTGTATTGCGCCAGCGCTTGCGCCGACTGCTACAGCAAGCGCAAGTATACAAACAATTAGAGGCGGCAAACCAAGCTTTGCATCACCTTGCCAATGTAGATGGCTTAACTGAGTTGGCTAATCGTCGCCGCTTTGACGATTATCTCAATACTCAGTGGATTAATCTTGCCCAAGAGGGATCTCCCTTGTCAATGATTTTGTGTGATATCGACTTTTTTAAATTTTATAACGATAGATATGGTCATCCAGCTGGGGATGTCTGTTTACAAAAAGTGGGTGCTGTCTTAAGCCTTAATGCACAAAAACATCAGGATTTAGTAGCGCGTTATGGTGGCGAAGAATTTGCTGTGATTATGCCATACACCCCTGCACCTGGCGCAGTTCACGTTGCCGCAGCGATACAAGCGGGAATCAAAGATTTGCAAATTGTTCATGACGAGTCTGCTGTGAGTCAGTATGTCACTCTTAGTATGGGCGTGGCGACTGTTGTTCCTAATTGGGAATCCTCACCTTCAGATTTAATTGTGCTAGCAGATAAAGCACTCTACCAAGCAAAGACGGGGGGGCGCGATCGCTTTATCTCAAGTTCTTAGTTAATTTGTCATTTGTCATTGGTGAATAACCAAGCGTTAATGCCCCATGCCCATTATCTAAGAAGGATAAACTGGCAATGTGAAGTGAAACCATGCTCCGTTATTGGGGGCAGAGTCCACCCAAATTTGACCATAATGTGCTAAGACGATGCGTTGGCATAGACAAAGACCAATGCCGTAACCTTCTGTACCTTCATCCCGTTGCAGTCGGAAGTGATTTTCAAAGATGCGATCGCGATTTTCTACCGGAATACCAGGCCCAGTATCGCCAATACTAAACTGAATCTTTTGGGTAGTGCGGTGCAATCCGGCGACACTAATTTTGCCACCTTCTGGGGTGTATTTTATAGCATTATCCAACAGATTAACTAACACTTGCCGGATGCGTTCTGGGTCAGCATATACATAGGGCAAGTCATTGGGAATATCCGTTTCTACCTCTTGGGATTTGGCGGTGTAGCGATCGCACAATTCTTCTAATACATCTAAGCACAGTTTACCTAGCTGTACTTTTTGTGGTAAGATAGGAAACTCTGTATCTTTGCCACGACCTACTTGTAAAAGATCAGCAATCATCCGGTCAATGATCTTAGTTTGATTGCGGGCTTGTTTTAATAGATGGGCTGTCAAGGATGGTTTGAGGCGCTGGAATTGGCCTGTCTCTAAATTATAGTTAGATTGGAGAGTTTCTATAGCGATCGCGGCGGCAGTTAGCGGATTGCGAAGATCGTGCGCCAGCATCGCAATCACCCGATCTTTAAACTGTAGCTGCTCTTGGAGGTTATCTTTTTCCTGTTTCAAGCGAAAAATTTCGTCTGAAAGTCGGATTAGTTCAGCAGAAACAGCAACCGAACGGATAGTGGATTTGGGTGATGTCACCCTAGTATTGTCGTCTATCTGTTCTTGTAAGTCTTCCTGTAATTTTAAGTAGGTGTCTACAGCAGCTTGCCAGCGAGGCCACCAGTTTTTCAATTGCGCTATGATATTACTCCCAGCCAAAACCTGCCGTGGTTCGGGATGGATTTTGATTAAAGCTGGCGTTGCTACCAATTTAAAGTGTTCTGCTAAATAAGGTTGTTGTCCAACATCAATAGTTTGAAGTTCAAAACTATACTCAGTCTGCAATTCTTTTAAGTAAGCACGTATTCGCTGCACTTGTTGGCGGGACTTGGGGCGTCCATCGACAAACAGTAACAACTGGAGAGGAGCCTCAGAATAAATAGGCTGATCCTGGGAAACTTGCATGTAATCGTGTTTCAGCACTGGTAACAACACGGTGACGCTTTACAGAAAGTAAAATGGACTGACGGTTGTCGATGGTCGTTGTTTTTCTTCTTAATATCTATTTTAGATTTTCATACTCTTATCCGATCTGCGTTTTTGACATCAGATATATCTTTTTCAGCCTTTTGACCCTTTTTGGCTAACTTCATCTCCAAGAAACACCCTCGCCCTTGAATATAAGTCTTAATTTGCCCTGAATTAAAAATTTTCGCCAGAGCCATCAGATGAAAGGTTTTATACTATGTCAGCTAGAGTACTCGCTTTGAACAAGCGATCCCCAAACAAACGCAAATGCTAATTGTATCTAATTTATCAGGAAGCTGTTAACTGTTCAGACCAAGTTTGTAGAGGGTTTTCTCAACCGCCAGTGCATTGGATGAAGTGTCTTCTTTGCCTCTACTCAATCCTACTAATGATTGTGAAAACAGCCATAGCTAACTATGCACTGCCTCTATAACTTGCGAAGCGCATCCTGTGCCCAACTTTCCTAAAAGAACCGCTAGCCCTCCCAGATGAACAGGGGATGGGTTGCCAGAAAGAAAGCTTTGGATAACATAGAAGCGATGCCTACGGCGGTAAACTACGCACTTCTAGAGGAAGCACTCACTGCTTTCGAGGCTGCCAAGAAACTCTTGACCACAGCACAAGTAGCACTTTCCCCAGAAAATCAATTTAGAGATACTAGGAAAATTGCTGCGACACTTGACTGTTTTACCTATAACCTCAGTCGCCAAGAATAACGAACTTACGCTAAATTCCTGGAATTCCTTAACACTGGCATTTTCCAGCTATTGCCTTACTCAGCTTACCATCGTCAGACGAATAATTGCCAAAATCGATTGTAAGCCAGTGTTAGCCAACTTTATCTATTCCCCTCCTTGGGTGAGGCTAAGAGGGAATTTAATCATAGTCTATCACTTCAGTTGCTTGGCGTAGGCTTTGCCCGCCGTAGGCATCGCATTAAGCTAGTGTATCTGGAAGAAGATTAAAGCTTTTGCTCGCTAAAGAGGGGTTTAGCTAGTTATCAATCAGTTATCCGCTCTAACAATGGAATATTTCCAAAACTCTCTGAAAATTTGTGATAATCCCTATCGCGAAGTACTAGATTAGATTACCCAAACGAAAAAACTCTTACCTAGCAAGCTTTTCAGATTTATTTATGTTTTTTTTCAAAAATGTTAGTTTGCCAGAATTTTAGGGAATTCTATAGATAAGCATGGGAATTATCAAAACCTAATGGCTGTAAAACGAAGACAATACGGTAGCTTTTGCTACCGTTTACTCATTTTTGGAGATACCATCACCAATAGAGACATTTACGAAGAAGATGCCGTGAGTCGGTAGTGTCGTTTTGGTGATACAAATAGTTCAGAGAGCAGAAAAAGCAGGGATAAGTACTTACGCAAAATAAATTGCATATTATAAAAATAGTAATGTAAAATATCTTCTTGGCAATAAGAAGGTCAAAAAAATGCGATTTATTAAAGATTTAACTATTGTATCCGCTCA
>JBGTMK010000800.1:0-11623 GCA_041743605.1 Nostoc sp. | reverse complement strand
CGTAGTAAAATTAGTTACTGTATCTACTGCTTCATAATCTAAATGTAAACGTTTGGGATCAACACCAGCCTTAGTAAACACTCGTTGGGTGAATGTCGGTGGACTACCACCTGTAATCCAAATCGGTATATTCGGATGCTCACGAACGAATTTTGCTGTAAACTTTTCTCGCTCTAAATATCTCGTTGAACCACCCAACACTACAACTGCTTGCGGCTGTACAATTTGGTTTTGTACTTCTTTGTATCCCCACCAGATGACTAGCGGTAAGACAAAAGCCATAAAACGAAAAGATTTACCTGTAAAGAGTAGCTTATTCAAGGCTCAATAACTTAATTTACTCAGTCCAAAATTTTTTCTGGGTAAAAGAAAAACAATTGATAGTAGAGTAGCAAACTTCCAAAAAATATGCCCAACCAAATTTATATTGGATATTGGGTTGATTTTCTTGCTACAGCGCGATTAAGCGTACTTGGAGTTTTCCCTCCAATTGATGGATTATCCTAACCTTTCTCAGGCGATTCATCAAAGGGTTGTAACCACTTTGTTTATCAAAACAGAATTCAGGAGTCAGGAGCCAGTCATACAGAATTCAATTCTGAATTCTGTATGACTGGCGGATAGCGGAGCGTCTGAATCTAAAGGGTTTAATACCCCCACTAAATTTTCGATTTAGTGGTCTTCAATCAGTGGTGGGTCTGAATCCCCCACTGATAGCGCAGCGTCTCGTAGAGAGGAACGAGCGTCTTGATTCTGACTCCTGAATTCTTCTTCAATAATTGTTTTTATATAACGGGACTGGTGCGACTTGAACGCACGACCTGACGCTTAGGAGGCGTCCGCTCTATCCAACTGAGCTACAACCCCAACTTGCAAAGCATATATAATTATAGCAGTAGTTTTAGTCAGACTGCCAACAATTATCCCAAGAGCCGCCGCCTACTTCTAAACCACAAAGAAGACTTTCTGCTTTGAGGATTATTTGAGATTTTCTTCCATTTAGTTCTCGTAACTCTAAATTTAGCTTTCCTTGCATAGTGTCTCGGCAACAGTATCTTAAACCTTCTGCTGTGGGCGCACGTAGAGGTGTACCAGATAGATTGGTGGTTCCTGTCAATTCAATTTCGTAATGAGAGTTACTAGCTTTCATTTGCCATCTACCCCAAGGCTGAATTTCCCACTTTACTTGTGAATTCCAGGGAACGAATTCATAAAACTTGCCTTGATAGTGCAGTCCAATCATCGCTACAGATTCCATCCACCACAGCACGCCCCGCCGCCCACCGCCAGCAGTTAATGCTAAGTCGGGTTCGCCTTCAAAGAAATTACAATTTATCCAAAACCATTTTTGGGGAAAAGCACCACCCCAATTTTTCTCTCCGTAAGCTGGGGCGTTGGTGAATTCGTAGATTTTGCCATTCCAGTCAATCTTTCCACTGGCTAAACCGTGAGCCATCAAAATTTGCCATCCGGGTTCAAAAACCTGCAAGAACGATAGCCAGCCAGCGGTTGATTGCTGAATACTATTTTGATTTCCCCAACCGTATACTGGTTTAATTTCATACTCCCAACGGCAATAATTATTGGTAGCGCGTTCGCCCTTGGCGTTGGCTTTGCCATCGCGAATTATTCCCTGATTCAAGGTGGCTGTAGCTTGATAGCCTTCTTGTACATGATGCTCAAACTCTGCTGGTAAAAGGTATAGGGGAGAAACTTGCAAATTAGTTTTACCCCAATGACCTAAACCCAGGACATCTCTACTACCCCAAAATTTGTTGACATCAGGAAAAGTACGGCATAGATACTCATCATCTGGCCCTAGTATTTGGGCTGCACCACCGCTGTAGGGTTTATTGCCGATGGGGTCTTCAATGGAGTACATAAAGGCGAATGTTTGTCCAATTTCCGGTAACGTGACGCGGTAATACCAGCCTTCAAAGAAGCGGCGACTACTTCCATCCCAGTGATAACCAGAATGGGGCGTTTGGGTTGATTGGAGAAGGTTTAGGGGAATAGTTAACATATATCTATATAGTTGCCGATTTTTTCAGTATGCGCGATGACCTCGATATCAATCATGCTTATGAAGTTCTTGGGCTGGAACCCGGTGCATCTCAAGCACAGGTGAAGCGAACTTACCGTAAACTGGTGAAAATTTGGCATCCCGATCGCTTTGTTGATCAAAAGCAAAAACAGGAAGCTGAGGAAAAAATCAAATCAATCAACGCAGCTTACAATAAGCTTAAATCTGAAAGTCAATCTGAGCCTCCCATTTCTGAAAATCCATCTTCATCTTCGCCTAAAAATCCCACAAAAATATCTGTCAATCGTTGGGATGCAGAAACTTTCTATACTTTAGGAGTAGAGAATGCTACAGAAGGAAGATATGAGGATGCGATCGCAGATTTTACCCACGCAATTCGTCTTAATCCTCACTACATTGATGCGTATAAATATCGTGGGCTAGTTTGCTCTCAATTAGGATACGAATATAGAGCCGCTTCCGATTTAAATAAAGCTGCACAAATAGAACAAGAGTTAAGAAATCCGGGTGCTGCACGGAGAGTGCGATCGCCTAGATATGTATCAAAACCTAGACCTTTGGTAGAAAGATTTTGTCAAAGGATAAAAAGTTTACTGCGCCTAAATCGGCGTTGGAGATAAAAAACGAATATAGTTTGAAACGCTTCAGACGGCGACACCATATCTTGAGTTAGATAATACTTGTACTAGGGAATACTAAGTAGAGTTGGATTTGCTGCTGATTTTCTAGTATGAGTGATCGCTTCGATATAAATCATGTTTACAATATCCTGGGGTTAAAACCAGGTGCATCTGTCGAAGAAGTCAAGCAAGCTTATCGCCAGATGGCTAAGATTTGGCATCCAGATTCTTTTCTTGAACCACAGCAAAAGCAAGAAGCGGAAGAAAAAATCAAAGAAATCAATCAAGCTTATGCAAGGTTAAAGTCTTATCAGCCAAATGAGACAAATCAATCTGCTGCTTCCACTTTTACCAAAATTGATTTCACTCCATCTAATGCTGAAAGTTTCTACAAACTGGGCATGGAGAAAGCTCAAAAAGGAAAATATACTGAAGCAATTGAAGACTTTACCCAAGCGATTCGTCTCAACCCAAATTACTTTGAAGCTTACAAATACCGAGGGCTTGCTTGCTCAAAACTAGGATATGAAAATAGAGCCAAGTCAGATTTGAAAAATGCCAGAGAACTGGAACTGAAACAGAAAAAAGCAGCACCCAAACCTACATCGCCACCGCCACCACCCAAACCTACATCACCATCCCCAAAGCCACAAACACCGCCACCACCTGAATCACAGTCTCAACCTTCACCTTGGAAATGTGTACACACCCTGACTCATCTGAACTGGGTTTTTACAACTGCAATCAGTCCAGATGGGCAAACTTTGGCTAGTGGAAGTAGTGATAATACTATCAAGATTTGGCATCTTGACACAGGGAAATTACTACATACTCTCACTAGTCATACCAAATGGGTAAGATGCCTAGCCTTTAGCCCAGATAGCCAAACTCTGGTTAGTAGCAGTGATGACAGCAGCATAATGATTTGGCAAATGTCTACAGGTAAATTACTCAAGACACTCAAAGTACATTCAACTCCTGTTTTTTCTGTAATCATTAGTCCAGATGGTCAAACTATCCTGAGTGGTGGTACAGACACTACTATCAAGGTTTCCCATATAGAGATGGGACAATTACTGCAAGTCCTCAAAGGTCATTCTGGTTTAGTTTACTCCCTTGCTATTTGCCCAAAACAACAGATTTTTGTCAGTGGGGGTGCGGATAATACCATTAAGCTGTGGAATTTGAAGAGTAACAAACTGCTGCAAACTCTCAACGGACATTCAGGTTGGGTGACTTGTGTCGCCATTAGCCCTGATGGACAAATTTTAGCTAGTAGCAGTTATGACCAAACTATCAAGCTATGGAATATCAAGACAGGTAAGCTAATTAACACACTTGCCGGACATCACAGCTATGTTTGGTCTGTTGCTTTTAGCCCCGATGGTCAGCATCTTGCCAGTGCTAGCGCAGACTATACTATAAAGTTATGGCACATTAGCACTGGACAACAACTTTACACGCTGGGCAACCATTCAGATTGGGCTAACTCCGTCGCTTTCAGCCCCGATGGCAAAACTTTAGTTAGTGGTAGTCGAGACATGACAATCAAGCTTTGGCGATGCGATGTCTAACGACAAACCGAAATAAATTTGATAATTTCACCACTAATAACCGCATAAAGCAAGTAGTAAATTTTAAATGCGTTATCGCGTAAAAACTGTGCTGAGTATTGTTTATAAATGACCTCTAATCATAATCTATTCAAGTTTATTAAAAATTTAGATAACTGAAGCAAATTACTAGATTTTTCATCTACACATCACCTAACAGTTGAATAACATCTATCTTTGGGACACTCTTTCTCTTGATTAAGTATTAACTTCCTACAGATAGAGCCACTTGCCGATCTCAGAGGTTATCCTGAGAATTACCAACAGTCGCGTAGCAAATAAAACTCAATATTTATCAGCAACATATATTTTTCAACTGAGTAAAACCTCTCGTTTTTACAAAGCTTTAGTTTGTCAACATTAATATCGAGGAGTGAAATCAATAGCTATGCCTATTTCCAATGAACGCGAAAGCCAAAACAGTGAATTTAAGCAAGAATCTTACACTGATGCTAATGGTAATACTCACACTGACTTAACGCAAACCACTGAAAGAGTAAAGAACAGCACAGCTAATCCAAACTCTTTCAGTAACGGTTACGTACAAGGTAGAAATACTGAGCGTAGCAATCAGCAAGCAGATTTAGCCCAGCGTGATGAAAACAATGCTAGTGGTGGTTTGGTGTTGGGTATTATCATTACTTCCCTGCTTGGTTTGGTTGTAGGTGGGGTCTGGTACTTCAACCAGCAGAATAACGCAGCCGTTGACAAGACTGTGCCAGTTGTGGTTCCTGTACCGAGTAATAGTAGTGCAACCCCCAGTGCATCTCCTCAACCACAAACGACGATAATCGAAACAATTAGGGAAGTACCTGTTCCTATTCCTGTTCCACAACAGCAGGTTACACCTCCGTCTGCACCTCGCCAACCAGACATTAACATTACGATTCCACCCCAGCAACCTGCGGCAGAAAAAGCACCTTCTGTAACTCAGCCAACCCCTCAAGCAGCAGAAAGTCCCGCGACGAGTCCAACTACTAATACTCCAACTTCGCAGAGCGATACTTCTACTAAGACTGTCGCTCCAGATACGACAAGTGATACCTCTAAAACTACTCCACCTGCATCTAATAGCGGTTCTTCTACCGCAGGTGATGCTAATACAGGCGGTTCTGCTCAATAACGGCTTCTGAACTTTCAACCCACTTGATAATGCTGGTATTAACGCCAATATGTAACAAGTGGGGCAATTTTTAAGCAATATTTCAGAATTATTGAGATAAGTTAATGGTACTCAAGTTTAGTAAAGATGTACCTTAGCCGAACAAACACGATGCTAGATTCAGAGCAAGGTACAAACAGGTTAAAAGTTAAACAAAAACTTTCAAGTTAGAGCCTGTGCCTCCTGCTCTAATGTTCTTGCGATCGCTCTTTATGGTTGTGGCATCCATTGAATGTGTTTTTGCCTTGAGTTCAATGAGTTGTTTTGGAGGTTTTAGAACGCACAGCCAGAAAATGCCTGTCTAGTTGGAATGTAAGGATGTGCAATTCTGAGTAGAGCGATAGCAAATGTTGTCCACCTTAGTTTGAGTTAGTTATTTCTGAATTCTCCAATCTTCAAGAAACCGCCCCAAGCTATTGATACCTATCCATCGTAGCTTCCGGCGGTTTCTGCTTTGAGTGTTATGTATTTAAATTACACTCTGACCAGTGGGGGCTGTCCTTTGTCATTAGTCATTTGTCCTTATCCTTTATCATTTATTTAGACCAATGACCGATGACTAATGACTAATTAAAGTAATTACAGTCACTTCTGGCGGACAAAATAAACGTCCTGGGCGGTAAGTTCCTAAACCACGATTGACATATAATTGATTTTCTTCCACCTTATGAAACCCTTGTGCCCACTCCCAATATCGCACTACTTTCGAGCAGTCTCCTAATAAAAATGTTACCCAACACCGCAATTTTTTGGGAATTTGTTTGAGTAGCTTTTTGTAATAGAACACTAGAGGGCCAATACCTGGAATTACGATGTGACCACCGTGGGTATGACCAGATAGTTGCAAATCTACGCGCCATTTTTGCAATATCTTGGCTGTATCTGGGTTATGAGATAAAACGAGGCGTGGTGTAACAGAGTCTAGTTGATTCATGATTGGTGCGGGGTAAAATTCTCGTGACCAATAATCAGCTAGTCCTACCAATGGTAATTCTTTTCCTAGTGGATAGGCGATTTCATTCCAAAGTACATGCACTCCAATACTAGTTAACGCCTGTGTAACTTCTGCTTTGGAATGGCTGTAATAGATATCGTGATTACCCAGTACAGCGTAGATACCACAGCGACTTTGCAGATGTTTGAGTCGAAGCACCAGTTGGTGAATCGGCGTGGGGTCATCAGTTACATAGTCACCAGTTAACAGAATTAAATCTGGTTCAGCTTCGTTAGTAACTGCGATCGCTTTTTCAAGCATATCTTCCGACAGCCGCAAACCATCGTAATGAAAATCTGATAACTGCACCAGCCTTGTACCTTGTAAAGATGCAGGAAGTTGTGCAATCTTAACCGTTATTTTATCTACTCTTAAATGTCCCGTAAATAACCAATGCATAAGGCAACCGATACTCCTCATACCAGCGCTTATAGCTTATCAAAAATAAAAATGTAACTTGATGAAATGCAATAATTTATGTCATTTACTCTAAACACAATTAATTCATTGATTAGAATTATGTCAGGTACTCATTAGCTGGAATACCTGCTGTAACTGCATTCTTTTATTTTGAATTTTGAATGACCTACTCACCTTGTAGAGTAATTATAGTAACTTCTGGGGGGCAAAATAAGCGTCCTGGGAGGTAAGTTCCCAAACCACGATTGACATATAACTGATTTTTTCCTACCCTATGGAAACCCTGTGCCCATTCCCAATGGCTGACTACAGAAACATTTTCTTCCAAAAATGGGAATCGACGCCGCACTTTTTTGGGTATTTTTTTTGCAAGCTTTTCATAAAACAACGCCGCAGGGCCAATTCCGGGAATGACAATTTGACCACCGTGAGTATGACCAGATAATTGTAAATCGACTCGCCATGCTTGTAATATCTCCGCAGTATCTGGGTTGTGGGATAAAACGATGCAGGGTGTGTCGGGGTTTAGCTGGTTCATAACTGGTACAGGATTGAATTCCTGTGACCAACTATCCGCTAGTCCAACGAGTGGTAATTCTTTTCCTAGTGGATAGGCAATTTCGTTCCAAAGGACATGAATTCCAATGCTAGTTAACGCCTGTGTAACTTCTGCTTTTGCCTGTCTGTAATGTATATCGTGATTGCCAAGAACAGCATAGATACCATTACGACTTTGCAGATGTTTGAGTCGAAGTACTAGTTGGTGAATCGGTGTCGGATCGTCAGTTACGTAGTCACCAGTTAACAGAATTAAATCTGGTTCAGCTTCGTTAGTAACTGCGATCGCTTTTTCGAGCATATCTTCTGACAGCCGCAAACCATCGTAGTGAAAATCAGACAACTGCACCAGCTTCTTACCTTGTAACGATGCAGGCAACTCTGCAATCTTAACCGTCAATTCTTCTGTACTCAACGGCCCGGATAACAACCAGTGCATAAGACGTTCAATAAACTTTAATCATAGCGCTTACAGCTTAACGAAACATTGTCGGTTTGTGTGCAGCGACCAGTGCAACTTTTTGAAAATTTTATGAAAGCTGGAAATTATAGCGTATTTATACTTATTATTAAAATATGACGTAACTTTGCTGTTAATTCTATTCTTTATTTTTCTCCTGCGGAGACGCTATGCGATCGCGAAGATAAATTTCAGGCTTACCGAACTATTTCTACGTTTCAAGAATATCTATTAATTGACCAAACTCGAATTCATGTAGATCAATTTTCCAAAATTGGGAAAAAGCAATGGACGCTTCGTGAATATGATAAATAAGACGAAGTGATCGCACTTGTAACCGTACCATTTGAGATTTATTTACAAGATTTATACAACAAGGTTAAATTTGAGCCTGTTGAGTCGGAAGTGGAAAGTCCTAATGTTGAGGCATTGGGGTAAGGTGCGCTCACCCTACTTGTACAGAGCATCTTAAAAAGATTTAAGCTACTTTTAACGGTTTCTGAGGAAAAGTAATTGCCTCTGGCAGAGTTTTTCCTTTCTCTTTATACCATTCAATCAGAGACTCAATCACCTCTTGCCCATGTTTAGCGGCTTCTTCATAAGTCTTGCCATGAGTGTGGAATTGCTGCCAAGGGAATTCCGGTAAGTGTACTAAGTAACAATTGTCTTCATCTGACCATTGAATTACCATACTGTAGCGATCGTTCATTATTCTTCCTCTATTTCTCCTAGTTGCTTTAAAACACTATTAACTTGCTTTTCCAAGTATCGTGGTGCATCGTCTCCATCTTTTCCAGCAATAGTAACTGGTTCATCAGGTATCAATGGGTGAGTCCAGAACGTATGACTACCTTTAGCAGAACGGTAGACAAACCCAGCCTTCATCAAAATTGCTTTTAACTCTCTAATTTTCTTGGGCATCTACCCTCAATCTAAATCGCCATACTGATTATTGTCTATTAAGCTGAGAAAGCGATCGCTTAATTTTTCTCATTAGTTTTACCCACAAGAAGTTTAGGGCAAGTCTCTAGCTTAAACTCTGCTTGTATAAGATGTGAAATCTTATTAACTCTTTCAGGTAGAGCAAAAGACATAAGAGTATTGAGTGTAGTTTTTCCAATTCCCCCAGTCTTAAATTCTGGATGACCTATCTTCCATAGAATATTAGAAAGTTTTATTGAAGGACGAGAGTGAACGTTGAAAGTTAATCTATCTTGATCTGCAAAACGTATGTACCAATCGTAGTCTGCCATAGTATTTAGCTTAATATCTTGGTGTCCACCCAAAAATTCAGTATATTCAATGTTAGGTTTAAATAATTCTCTTAATTCCTGCATCCCATCATCCCAATTCAACTCATCTGCTGAAAAAATAAATTCAGAATCAACTTGCTTAAGTTTTTTCTGAAGTTCATACCCTTTGCAAAGACTTCGATTCAAAAATGCATACTGGTAGAGTATTTCTGGCATTTCTACTCCAAGAGTATATAAACTGCGCCCCTCACAGAATGCGCCAGCCTCATCACGCAGTTGATTTATTAGTAGACCAATATCTTTAGTAGCAAAAGTTGTGTAATCTCCTCCTTTAGCTTCAAAGGCATCAGCTTTTGCTCTGACACTAAAAGCAAGAGCTACCATTAGCGGTAATCTTTCCGGTTTGCCTATGTCAATACGATTAAGTTGAGTTCGCAGCCAAGCTTCTAATTCCTCGGCTCTTTGAATAAGTGGATCTGCTTCTAGTAACTCAGGCACTGTATAGGTAAATCGTTCATAGGTTTTGAGTAGTAGAAAAGTTCGAGTCTGAAACTCATCTCTACGGCTACGAGCTTCTAAATCTTTAACTTCTTCTACAACATTTTGAAAACCTGTACGCATCTCCTCACGGAGAATATTCATTTGCTGTGCTAAGTTACACTGATTACAAACTAATAACTCAAGAGTGCGGTGTTGAACAGTAAGAACATTTTTAATACTGTTAAAACAAGTCTGAATTTGTTCATGATTTCTGTCTAATTTATCTGAGACTACTTGAACTTGTTCATGATTTCTGTCTAACTTTTCAACACATGATTGAATCTGATCTTGATTCCGGTCTAATTTCTTTTTGACTTTGTGAAGTTGGACAGAATTGTAAATACCTACACCAAGATTGAGTATATTTAGTCCCAAATTAGCAATGTTAAACATATCAATAGCTGGTCTAACGGATTGAATTGTCTCTCCACTCGCTCTATAGCGGGTACACCAAGTACCTGCTTCACCTTCAACTACCTCATAATCTGAGGCATTTCCTCCCTTAAACAAATGTGGTTCTGGTCGCTGAGTAAATCGATTAACCATAGTTGTTGCAAAATAGACTTAATCTCAGTATTCCCAGGAATAATCTTGGTGTATCACTTCTTTTATACAAAAAAGCGATCGCCTAACTTACACGTTTAGGTTTTACCAGCCTTCAATCCCTTGTCATACTTCTGTCTATATTTGTGAATAGCAGATTTGAGTTTTCCTTTCAGTTCTGGCGGATTTTGCATTACTGATATAAACAAATCTCTGTCACGATCGCATAGCACTAAACGTTTAGATTCTTTCAGCATAGTTAATTTCCGCCTTCAGCGTAGTTATTTTTAGCGGGTGATGTACACACAATATTTATTTTGAGCATCACATTCTGTTTTTGCCCTCTCTGAACTAGGAATTAAATTGCTACGGAGGAGATAGCGATCGCACCATCCCCCACCAACTTAGATAAAATCACTATGGTGCTACTTAACCCTAAGTCTAATGAAAAGCGATCGCCTCTCTTCCCCTTCTTCTCTTCAACGTCCCGAACTACTCGCGCCAGCAGGTAATTGGGACTGTGCTAAAGCTGCTGTGGAAAATGGGGCAGATGCGATTTACTTCGGTTTGGATCGCTTCAATGCCAGAATGCGGGCAGAAAATTTTACTGAGGCGGACTTACCTCAATTGATGACATTTCTGCATCATCGCGGCGTAAAAGGTTATGTCACTGTCAACACACTAATATTTCCCAAAGAACTAGCAGAAGCACAGCAATATCTCCGCACAATTATTGCAGCAGGTGTAGATGCGGTGATTGTCCAAGATATTGGTATATGCCGTCTCATCCGTCACCTTTCCCCTGATTTTCCTATTCATGCTTCCACGCAAATGACCATCACCAGTGCCGCTGGGGTGAAATTTGCCAAGTCTCTCGGCTGTCAATTAGTGGTGCTGGCGCGTGAATGTTCTCTTCAGGAAATCAATAAAATTCAGCAGCAGATTGCCCTACAGGAAACTTCGCTGCCTTTGGAAGTCTTTGTTCACGGTGCTTTATGCGTAGCGTATTCCGGTCAATGTTTGACTAGTGAGGCTTTAGGCGGACGTTCTGCAAACCGGGGAGAATGCGCCCAAGCTTGTCGGATGCCCTACGATTTAATCGCTGATGGCGAAGTTGTGAATTTAAAAGAACGCAAATATTTACTCAGTCCTCAAGACTTAGCAGGGTTAGATGTTTTGCCAGATTTGGTCAAATCAGGAGTAACTTGTCTCAAGATTGAAGGTCGTTTGAAAGCTCCAGAGTATGTTGCTAATGTAACCCGTGTTTATCGGCAAGCCCTGGACGGGGTGATGGAGGAATTGGAAAGACCTAACCCCCTAACCCCCTTCCCTACGAGGGAAGGGGGAATAAAAACTCCCCTCTCCGTTTCGGAGAGGGGCTGGGGGAGAGGTCAAACAGATCAAGAACACTACAAC
>JBGTMK010000799.1:0-2925 GCA_041743605.1 Nostoc sp. | reverse complement strand
TTTTCGGGCTATTTGTTTGGGTGTTAAATTCAATGCCCGTAAATCCATTATTTCTTGTTGTTGTGTTCCTGTCATAAATTACTACTTTCTACAAACAACTGGAGCAGAAATATATTAAACCAAAACAAGATTTTATTAATTTAATACCACAACCAATCACAGAAAGCATTGCTTCTTTGTTGCCTTAATCTCTAATTTCCAACTCCAGAACCTTCAACAATTTGTCTTCCAAAGCTGTCAAATAAGTCCGATTCAGCCTCCCCAGCATCTCCAAAAACTTCTGCACCGACTCCTCCAGCCCACTCGAATACACCCGACTGATGCGATCGCTCAAGGACTGCATCTGGTCACACTCGGCAGGTAAGTAATTGTAAGACTTCAGGTGCTGCAACCCAACGGTGTACTCGCCATCCCAGGTTTTGACCGTGCAACTGAATTCGCCCACATGGTTAACGATACCCCAACACCCACCCTTACCCCTGAGTTCTGGATTCTCCTTAACAAGAATTTGGCATACTTCGCCAATTTGATAAGTATTGGGTACTTTCGTGCGTTCCATGATCCGTTGTACTACATCGACTACAACTCTAGCAGATGGTACTTTACCTCCGGCTTCTTCCACTGCCGTCTGCCATACTTCCCATTGCTGTTGAGGTTCCAGTTTTGCTATCGGTCTAACTTGCCGTTCACTCGTAGGCAAAATTTGTGTCCCAATGGGACACATTTGCTCATTTTCAGTTTGTGTCCCATTGGGACACATTTTCATCAGGTTATCAAACACAGCCGAAGCTTCTATTAATCTATAAGGATGACGGCGTTGAAATCCAAACCTGTCTTTGCAATACTCCTCAAAAGTGCTGTGGGTGGAACGGTACAGCCGACGATCGCGCAATTCCATCAGCGCTTTGCCAGCTTCAAAAACTGCTCTTTCTACACGGCGCTCTAAGTGCAGGCGATCGCTTTGTTCCTCCTCGGTCAATTCCTCTACTTCAACAGCACTAACCGTAATTGTTGCTGTAGCTGGATTTTCCTCAACAGAGATATCTTCATTTGCAGAGTTACTAAGTGATTTTGAATTTATCTCTGCGGCAGAGGTGGCTTTTTTACGCCTAGAAGATGGTTTGGCCATCATTCCACCCCTTTAATTCAATAGTATTTGCTCAAAATCAATGACAAATAGATTAAGTATGTGGTGAGTTATGGCAATAATGCTCTGGGATTGAACTCGGTGGAGCATTATCATCTTCACGAGTCCTCTTGAATTTTCACAATGTCATTGACAGTTACTAACTCTCCAGACAGCACAGAGCAAATCCTTGCTAGTTTTACCAAATTATCGATATCCGCTTTTTTTAGCCTGCCATCACGGGCGACAGTCAAGGTATGTCTAGTGACTTCATTCGGGCTACCCTCAAACTGCCTATGAACTGCGTAGACAGACAAGAGGCTACCATCTTCTGTTTTGGGCCACCATTGCGAAATATCAATATATGCTTCCATCCAAACTGCTAACACGTTTTTAATGATTAACCTCCATTAACGCTTATCTGATTACAGAATAACAGCCAATCAACATACAGGCTATCAATTAACAGAATAACTGCTAATCAGTATATTGACAATCAGTTAGCAGAATAGCATAATATAACTATCACAAAAGGCAACCGCCCTTAGCCTCGGAAACTTTGGAAGCGATCGCCTTTTGAAAAACCCATACATTCGTACAGGGAATTTTAATTATGACTTATATCATCTACAGCCAACAACAGCTGCAACTGAAATCTATTGCCCGTCTCAAGCAAATCTACAGCGAAATAGCCTGCACAATCAAAGTAAACGACAAACGCTGTAAGGATTCTTGGATTAGTGCCATTGTTAACTATCAAGCAAGCAAGATTCAGAAAGTCGCCCCCACTACCCCCGAAAACCAAGCCCTCGCCCAAGCCGAACTCGACCACTTCATCGCCGACCAAGCTCAAGCCGTAGCTCCCGAACCCCTCACAATAGTCGAAATCTCGTTTGACCATCACGAATATTATGCTGATGACAAATTGGTAGCCAGCATCAGCCATGATGACAGCCACTTAACGCAACGCTGGGTAGTCATGATCAACGACAAAGAAGTATTTCGTGCCAACACTCTAATGCGTTGCGATCGCTTCATCTGCACTCACCACAAAGACGGCTCATTACCTGTGCAGGAAGAAGAAGCAGGGGGGCAGGGAGCAGGGAGCAAGGGAGAAGAAATTTCCCCCCTGCACCCCGCACCCTGCTCCTTGTCCTCTTCTACGACTGAAAACCAAATCATGGCGCATATCTTCAACGAGTGCCAGAATTATGGGTTTGAAATTCTCGATGATGGCATTTACAACAACAACGGCGTAAAACTGGGGCAAGTCGGATGCACTGACGGGAACTGGTGGGTGAAGAGGCGTTATTCAGGTCAGCAGCAGTATTCTAACTCGGTGCTTGATGCTGTGCGTTCATTGTCGATAGTGGACACGTCACTGGCTGAACCAGTTCACAAATACTTGCAATCCCGACCCTTAGAGCAACTGACTACTGAGGAATTACAGCAGTTGCTCTCTCCTGAAGTGGCTAACTGTGAGCAATTGCTAGACCTATCCTTTGAACAGTTAACCGCTCAAAGCTGGCAACGGTTACGGGAACCTGTAACAGCGTAATTCCAATTCGCAAGTCGCAGTTTAATTGCGACTTGCGAATTGGAAATTGCGAATTGATATTGCCCTTTCCCCCTTCACCTAATCATTCACTCATTACAAATATGAAACCCACGATCTCAATCCCCCAACACTGGGGCTACCCTCGCTTTGATTTGGAGCAGCGCACAGAACAAGGCACGATTCTAGGGCTTTACTACTACCCATCGGGTACAGAGTTGGCTGAACAATTTGATGATGGTTG